>CAMKSY010000061.1 GCA_946415545.1 uncultured Pelosinus sp.
CCTGCAGATTCTGCGCCATTTCACCTAAAATCTGGCTGGAAGATGCAATTTCTTCCATGGATGCCGATTGTTCCTGGGTAGCTGCTGATACTGTTTGCGTTTCTTCAGATGTTTTCTTACTTAAAGCATCAATTTCTTTTACCGATAATACGATGACTTGGCTTCCATCGGCAATCTGCTGTATGGACGATGAAATGTCTTTGATTTGAGTTGACACTTCAAGTATGAGCTGGGCAATTTCCTGGAATGACTTTCCTGCCACATCTACAACATCGGCTCCTATTTTCACCTCATTGGTGCCCTTCGTCATAGCAATTACAGCCTCTGTAGTATCGCCTTGAATTTCTCCAATCAGCTGAGCGATTTTTTTTGCGGCTTCTTGCGACTGTTCTGCCAATTTTCGTACTTCTTCTGCAACTACAGCAAATCCTCTGCCTTGTTCACCGGCTCTGGCGGCCTCTATGGCAGCATTTAACGCCAGTAGGTTCGTCTGTCCAGCAATACCGGATATGGTACTGACAATTTGTCCGATTTCTTTTGATTGTTCTCCTAATTTCGTAATGACTTGAGCTGAGGTATTTACTGTTTTTTCGATTTGTGCCATTTGATTAATGGCCTTTTCTATCGATTCGCCGCCTTTGATCGCGGTTTCCGAGGCCTGAGAAGATTTTCCGGCTACAATCGTAGCGTTGTTAGCGATTTGCTGGATGCCGACAGACATTTGCTGCACGGCGACCGTTGTTTCAGTAAACGTTGTTAGCTGCATCTCAGCTCCCTGGGCCATGTCGGAAATAGAGACGGCTATTTGACCAGCAGCTTGTGTGGAATGAGAGGCACTTGCTGTCAGCTGCTGGGAAGAGGTCGTAACTTGATCGGCTGCATGGGCAACTCTTTCAATTACAAGACGCAGATTACTTTTCATTTGATTAAAGGAAGCCGCTAGCTGACCCAGTTCGTCGGAAGATTGTATTGTAATATCATCTACTGCGAGGTTACCAAGCGTAATTTCTGAGGCAGCCTCTGCAACTAGTTTCGCGGGTCTGGAAATACCACGGCTGATAACGATGCTAATGCCTATGGCAATCACTGCAACAAAAAGGCTAACAAAAACTAACAGCAGCTGCACTTCACTAGCTTTTTGCGTACTATGTTCTTCTTGCTCTCTTACATATCCTTTTACTAATAAGATAAGTTCTTTAGTTGCTGCTATGGAATTCTCAGAGGGTTTGCCTGCCTGCTGCATGTAAATACCAACTTGTTCAAGATTGTTGGCACGTTTCGCTTCAATGGATTTCGCTGCAATGGTATCAAAGGCCAGCTTTTCTTTCTTTAACGTCTCTAGGACTGCTTGTGAGTTTTGCAAGGTTAAAGCAACTTGCAGCTTGTTGATCTTATCATCACCATATTTGCGATAGTTATCAAAGGCAGCTACGTCAGCTAGATCACCTGTGAAATTAAAGCGACGCATAGCCACAGCCTCATTTGATACGTCTATGGCAAGCTCTTCAACTAGCTCAAGCTGATAGAGACTATCTCTCATGATTTCTTTTGAAGTTGAATTTAATTCACCTACTTGAAAATAAGTAAAAGCACTCATAATAAACACTAAAGCGATGACTACCATAAATCCACTTAAAATTTTTCTTCTGATTGTCATAATGAGAGAGCCTCCTTTGTTACATATTTAAGTCTATAAAGATATTTTATATATAAAAAAAGCTGGCAATTAAGCCAGCTTTTTAAGCGCGTACTTTGCTGTCGCAGCATTGCGACGAAATATTGTGTATTAAAATATGTTATAACTATTATAATAACATAAATAGGAAATAGTCAATCTTATTCGTAGTAAATCATGCTAAATTATGTTAAATTTAAGGTATTATTACATAAATATCTTAATTTTTTAGGATTAAGACATACTATTAGGAATTGGAACTGTAAAGTTATGTACTTTTGGACAGACTAAATTCGATGATTTTTCTGTGAAAGGGGTTAGTTTATGCGCATCCGTTTGGGGTATGTAGCCATAGCTTTAGGTATTTCTCAGGGATCTCCTAACAAAACTACCACTGTTCTTAATTTGAATAAAATTCAGGACAAAAAGGATCAGCTTAGTAAGCTCAGGCGTCTGGCAGAGGAAAATTTAGCTACGCAGCTTCGTGTGCTGCGCTATAATGCAGCTCATCACATTCAAGTATTTCGAATTACTTCTCAGCTAATCCCTCTAGCGACGCATCCCATTGCTTTGGGGTGGGATTATTGTGAAGACTTTCGCTCAGAATTGGTTGCTATTGGTGATGTTATAAAAAGATATGGAATGCGGGTTAGTGCTCATCCCGATCATTTTACGATTTTAAATAGTCCACTTGAACATGTAGTAGAAGCAGCCCTTGCAGATCTACGGTATCATGTGAATCTTCTAGAGGCTATGGAATTGGGAACCGAAGCTAAATTAGTGCTGCATGTAGGGGGATTATATAAAGATAAAGGACAATCCATCCAACGATTTAAGGGGGTATTTCAGCAGCTTCCTGATACGATTCGGGAACGGATAATTATCGAAAATGATGATAAATCCTATACTGCCAAGGATGTACTCTCTCTTTGCCAGGAGTTAAATACCCCTATGGTATTAGATGTACATCATGATTATTGCTGCAATGAGGGAATAGAACTTGAAGATATTCTGCCGGAAATATTTGCTACCTGGGGTAGCAGGATACCTAAAATTCACTTTTCGAGTGCAAAAGAGGGCGCGAATAAAAGAGCGCATGCAAATCATATTGCTGTGGATGAGTTTTTGAAATTTTTGAACATAGCCAAAAAATGCAATTGTGATTTTGATGTAATGATAGAAGCAAAGGAAAAGGATTTGGCACTATTTTCCTTAATGGAAAAATTAAAGGAAATTTCTGGAGTAAAGGTTATAAACGAAGCTGAGATCGAGTATTAGCTATATGTTCTTTCTTTGTATTTGGTTTGAAAATCCTTTGACATGTTGTCTAAGGAGATGATATCATGGTTAAGAATTACAGAATATTATGCTTTTACAAACAATTAAATAGTAATGAGATAGGTGCCCTACGGGGCTTAATAGGGAAGTTCGGTGTAATGCCGACGCGGTCCCGCCACTGTAATAGGGAGCAAAGCCATGTGTGCCACTGGGATAAAATCCTGGGAAGGTTGGCAGAGCAATGATCTAGAGCCAGGAGAACTGCCTATTTAACAATCACCGTTACACCCACGAGCGATGGGGAGGCGATTAAGTATATAACATTGTAAACCATTTCTTCCCAGTGCAGCTTCTTGGGATTGTTATGGGTATAAAAGATAATACTTATGTATGTCTCCTGCTTATGTGGGAGGCATTTTTTTGTTTTATAAGCATAATCAAGGAGGTGGGTTTTCAGGAGAATCAACAAGTACATATATGGAGATAGGTGCCCTACGGGGCTTAATAGGGAAGTTCGGTATAATGCCGGCGCGGTCCCGCCACTGTAATGGAGAGTGAGCCAAGTTGCACCACTGAGAATTAATTCTTGGGAAGGTTTGGCAAGCAATGATCCAAAGCCAGAAGAACTGCCTATCTAACAGTCACCGTTTTACCCACGAGCGATGGGGAGGGGATTTATAGGCATCTTTTTATTTAGATTGCTCTTTTAAGTCTGCCCTCCCTATGCAACCCGAAATTATACTTATATATAAATAGCAGCATGAGGAGCGAAAGTACTTTGAAAAGAAATGTAACTAAAAAGATAATAGCAGCATTAGCTTTAGGATTGATGGTCATGCCCTGTGTACAAGCTGAAGAAGAAAATCCAGAGTTTAGTCTTGACAGGGTTGTTGTAACTGCATTGCGCGAAGAATCGAAGGATTTAATCACTCCAGCATATGTGCATATTATAGAAAATAAAGAATTAAAGGCTACTGGTGCAACAAATTTGATCGAAGCACTTAAATTTCAAGAAGGATTTTCCTATTATTCACAAAATCCACAAGGACATTCCAGCGGTGGTATGAGTAGCAGAATCGTTATTCGTGGTGTAGAAAAGGGAACACTAGTATTGATCAATGGCGTACCCCTTAATCTTAATGGCTGGTATCAGCTTGATAGTATTCCCTTAGAGAATATTGAAAAAGTCGAAGTAGTAAGTGGCGGGGGATCTGTTTTATACGGCAGTGAAGCTTTTGGTGGCGTTATAAATATCATAACCAAGAAAACTATTGAAGACAGCTATTCGACTTCTTTTGGTAGTAACGGTATGCAGGACCATCATCTGAATATGCAAGTAGGCAAACTTTCTTTTAGCGGACAATACAACGAAGTGGGAACAGTGAAGCATATTACTGGTGTAAAAGTGAATTCAAGTACTCCAAGCTTATCATATTATACTAATTACGATGGAAATCAAAGGACAAATCTTTCCACAACCTACACCTTTAATCCTAATCTTAGTTTGCGTTACAATTACACAGAAGACCATATTGACCGTAGCTATCATCTTGCAAGTAATGATAATTTACTTTCATCGGGTACTGCCTTACTTCATGCTGATGATAAAAAACATAATTTTTCGGCCCTTTATCAAAATAATGCATTAAAAATGAATGCTTTTTATAGTCAGAGAAAATTGTATGATGAGAATAAGAAAGCCACAGGAGCGCTAAATGGTGCTTATACCGATACTGTTTCCATTCTAGGCTTCGATACACAACATTCATGGCAAGAAGAATTCGGAAAAATACTTGTAGGATTCAATACCCAAAGGGAAGAATATGAGAAAGTCATTAATAATGGCACCCAGTCTTCAGTCGGTCCCTTAAATCGAAATCTCTATTCTCTTTATCTTCAGGCAACCCATGAACTAGATGCACGCAATACTATGATTTTAGGTGCACGCCAACAGTGGCTTAGACCGGAAGATGGGAAAAATCGTAATGAGTTCCTGCCACAAATTCAATTTCTAAAGAAAATAAAAGAAAATCAGTCTTGGTTTGTAGATATCAATAAATCCTTCCGTATGCCTACTTTTACAGAATTATACGTTACGAATACTATGCTAAAAGCCAATCCTGATTTAACTCCAGAAACTGGTTGGAGTTATGAAACAGGCTGGAAATTTAAGTATACAGATGCCGACCTTAAGGTTGCACTCTATTTTATGGACATAAGTAATAAAATTGCTTACGTCAAACCCCCAACTGGTTTATCACAAGCACAAAATTTCGAAAAATTTAAGAATATGGGGATAGAAACTCGCTATGAGAGGCGCCTGAATGAGCATTTGAGTTACCAAATCGGAGGCAGCTATAGTGACCCTAAGCAAGCGGGCAGTGATGGTGTATATAACTCGGTATTTAATAAATTGCAGTTAACTAGTGGTATTACTTATACTCAGGAACGTTGGACAACTAATGTTTATGCTAATTACTTAGCATTACGAGCGAATGACCTAAAACCTATGATGCCTGTTACTTTATCCGTAAGTTATAAAGCAACACCGACTTCCTCGATTATGCTTACTATAGACAATCTGCTGGATCGTCGAGATATTACAACGAATGACAAAGTGACATCTGCATCTCCAGCTTACTATGCTTTACCTCGTTCCTTCCGTTTAACCTACAGTTCGCAATTCTAGTAACATTTAAATTAGCTTGAAATGGCAATTGCTGTTTCAAGCTAATTTAACAATAAATAGGTTCTACAAAGCATTTTAAAATGAATTATAATGAGGGATGATTGTGAAATATAAAACTTTGATTATTGCTGTTTTATTTGTGACTAGTATTGTAGGATGCTCCCAGCAGCAAGTTAAGGTAGTGCCAGCAACTGGTGGTTCAAATTATCTTAGTATCCAAGATGACGCTGGCCGCCAAGTGATATTGCCCAAAAAGCCAGAGAAGATTGTACCCCTGTCTCAAAGCTTGGTAGACCTGCTGTATGCTGTTGGCGGGAGCGCAGCAGGCAGACCCAGCTCGCGGACAGGAACGTTACCGAAAGAGATGCAAAGTCTGCCAGAAGTAGGTCATGTAGCTAATATCAGCACCGAGAAGGTAATATCCCTGCAGCCTGATTTGGTAATTGGATATCAGGGACTGCATGAAAAATTTATTCCGATCATGGAAAGCAGCAATATTCCCTTCATAATAGTAAAAATAAAAACCTATGATGATGTTATCAAGAATATTAATCTTTTTGGTGGTATTGCAGGCAGGGGAGAGCAAGCGCGAATCGTTGCAGATCAAATGAACCAGCGAATAAAGAAAGTAGTGGATCAACTTCCTTCAACTTCCAAGAGTGCAGTGATTCTCCATGCCACTGGTAACAGCGTAACTGTGCAGCTGGAAAATAGTATTGCCGGAGATGTGGCTAAGATCATTAAACTAAAAAATGTAGCAGCAAGCAGTGCTTTAGAAGGAAATCCGGAATCCATACCTTACAGCATAGAGAAATTAGTAGAAAAAGATCCTGATATTATTCTGATTACCTTCATGGGAGAAAAAGCTGATATTGAGAAACGGTTAAGGCAAGAGGTGGAAAGCAATCCTGCCTGGAATGGCCTTCGAGCGGTACAAAATAAACAAGTTTTTTATCTTTCCATGGAATTATTCTTATTAAATCCAGGGATTCGCTATGATGAGGCTGTTGCCTATATGGCAAAGATTGTGTACCCTGAAACATATGGTACGATTCAATAGGTGGTTGGGAATGTAAGGAGGATATCATGAAAATTGTTATATTGACCGTTTCTAATGCGGCCTTAGCAGATATCGTACATGTATCAAGAGATATAAATAAGGAGTTTCCAGATACTTTACAACTGAGTTTATTTTATGCTGCCAAACATATACGTCTAGGAGAGGCAGAACGCATTTGTCAAAGAATTCAGCATGGGGATTTTATTCTCCTAGATTTAATGGGAGCTTCCCGCGAATACGAAGAGCTTGTCATAAAAGCTTGCCAGGGTAAAGAGTGTCAGATTCTTCCTATTGGTGGTGATAAGGAAGAAATCCGCAGGCTTCTCAAATTAGGGAATTTTTCAGGAGAAGACATGAAAAATGGTATGCAGCCAAGCGCTCGTGCATCTCTAGATTCTATGGTACGCATGTCTAACATGGCAGAAAAGCTGGGGAAAATGCTTCCTATAGGGAAATTAAAAGATATAAAAAATTATATACAAATCATTAAATACTGGAAAAATGCAGAAGAAGAAAACATTCGAAATATGTTATATTTAATTGGAAGAGATTACGGTGGAAAACGAGAATTTCCTAAGCCAAAAGATCCTGTAGGCGCAGAAGATACAGGAATTTTTGATCCAACTGCATCTCAATATTTTTCCAGCCTGGCGGAGTATCGCCGCTGCAGTAATTTTGATGAACAAAAGCCAACAATTGCTTTATTATTTTATGGACACAACTATCCAAACCGAACGAGAGGCTGTGTTGCTGCATTTATGGAGAAATGCAAATCCTTTGCAAATCTACTGCCCATTGCCTTTGCTCGTACAACCAGCCGAGATATAGGGAAATTAAGAGATATTTTGTCAGTGCAGACAGGAAAAAAAATAGATCTTGTAGTAAGTTTTCTGGCTTTTCGATTAGGGGCAGGCCCCATGGGGGGAGATGCCGAATCTGCGGTACAATTGCTGGAAGACTTAGATGTTCCCTTTATGCATCCTTTTTTTATGTCGCGCAGAGAAATGGCAGAATGGGAAGAGTCGCCTCAAGGAATCAATTCTACGGAGTTTCTGATTCAAATGATGCTTCCCGAGCTGGATGGCTGCATAGAAACGATACCCATTGGAGCCTTAGCTTCTGCCATTTATGATGCGGATTTGGAGGTCAATATCCAAGAGCTGACTTTGATCGAGGAGCGGGTCAACAAAGTAGTAAGCCGTATTCAAAGATGGCTTACTCTTAGCCGCAAGCCAAACAAAGAAAAAAAAGTAGCCATTATTTGCTATAACTATCCTCCGGGTGAGGATAATCTCTTTGGTGGGGCCTTTTTGGATACGTTTGTGTCTGTAGAAAAAATACTGGGAATGTTGCATAGAGACGGGTATCAAGTGGAACCGATTACAGAAGCCGCATTGCGCGAAACATTTACAGCAGGGAAATTGGTGAATTCTGGACGCTGGAGAGAAGAAACCACTGATGCACCTTTTATTCGTTATCCCAGTAGAATCTATCGACAGCGATTAGGCAGTACCAAATGGAGTGAAGAATTAGTCAGACAATGGGGGCAGGAACCAGGGGAGATTATGAGTGAATCGGACAACTTATTGATCCCTGGAAAGATATTTGATCATGTTTTTGTTGGATTACAGCCATCTCGAGGGATACATGAACATCCGGAGCAATTTTATCATGATAAGTCCTTGCTTCCCCATCATCAATACATTGCATTTTATCAATGGCTAAAGGAAGAATTCAAAGCCGATGTGATTATACATGTTGGAACCCATGGTACATTGGAATTTCTGCAAGGTAAAGAATGCGGGATGTCGGGGGATTGTCTGCCGGATTATCTTTTGCAGGATCTGCCTCATGTATATTTATACTATGCTGGCAATCCAGCAGAAGCAATGACTGCCAAACGCCGATCTCATGCCGTTTTGGTAAGTTATCAGTCGCCTCCTTTTACAGAAAGTGAATTATATGGTGATTTAGCTGAGCTAGAGGGTTTGATACACCAACGGCAAGAAGCAGAGCGCCTTGATCCTAGTCGATTAACTGCTCTTGAAAATCTGATTTGCAGCAAAGCAAAAGAGCAAAATCTTCCATACAATATCGAAGAATTAGAGCACGAGCTCTATCGCATGAGACGTTCCCTCGTTCCACGAGGCTTACATGTTTTTGGACAAGGATTCAGTCTCTGTGAGGCCGCAGATTTTGTGAACTTTATTTTACGTTATGATCGTGGGGAGCTGCTGGCAATGCAGCGAATTGTAGCCAAGGATGAGGGGCTGGACTATGACCAATTGCTGGAACAAGACCAGGTGCTTACCCTGGCTTCACTGGATCAGAAGTCAAGAATGATTATAAATGATTATATCGAAAATCGTTCTATAGCTAAAGTGCTCTTACGAGACCAAAGGTTAAGAAACAGCTGTGAAGCAATATTGGAGTTTGGAATGTCTGCCTTTAAAAATAGTAGAGAGTGTCAGGAAGAAGCAGGCTTGCTCAAAGTTTTGGCGGGGCGTTATTTGCCTGCTAGATTGGCAGGGGACATGGTCAGGAATCCTGATATCCTGCCTACTGGATATAACTTGTACCAATTCGATCCGCGTTTGGTTCCCAGTGCCATTGCCATGGAACGAGGTGCCAGAATAGCGAAGAATACGTTAGAGCAATACTGGAAAGAACATGGCTGTTATCCTAAAAGTACAGCTGTAATCTTATGGGGTCTGGAGACATCTCGCACTCAGGGAGAAACGCTAGGGCAGATTCTTTATTATTTAGGAGTGGGTGTGGAACGAAAAAAGAATCAATTTTCTCCTTCCTTTATCATTATTCCTCAAAAGAATTTGGAGCATCCTCGCATCAATGTAGTGATCAATATCTGCGGGTTTTTCCGTGATATGTTTCCTATGCTGATTGGGGAATTGCACGATATATTCCAAGCAGTAACGGAGCTGGATGAGGAAAATGAAAACAATTATCTCAAAGCCGCTTCATCTTTTTTATATAAAAACTTACTGGAAGAAGGGTATTCTTCTCAGGAAGCAAAAGAACTGTCCTGCGCTCGCATTTTTGGTCCTGCAGAAGGAGAGTATGGGAGTAAAGTATCGAAACTGATTGAGCTAAAAACATGGGAAGATGAAAAAGAACTAGGTGAAACCTATTCAAAAAATTTACAGCATGTATACAGCAAAAATTATCGAGGGAAAAAAATTGAAGGCCTCTTCAACAGTCATCTAGCAGCGGTAGATATTGTATCTCAGGTTCGCAGCAATCATGAATATGAGGTTACTGATCTGGATCATTATTACGAATATTTTGGAGGATTGTCTAAATCGGTTGAGACAGCTAAAGGCGAAAAAGTAAAAGTATATATTACAGATACCACAGGTGAAAAGGTTCAGACTGAAACGGTAGATAAGTCGATCGCTCGTGGTGTACGCACCAGGCTTTTGAATCCAAAATGGATTAATGGACTGCTGGAACATTCTTACCATGGAGTGCAAAAAATAAATGATCGATTTGAAAATATACTGGGATTGGCTGCTACTACGAATCAGGTTGAGAATTGGATTTTTAGTGACATGCATAAAACCTATGTTGCTGATCCAATCATGCGCCAAAGAATGGTAGATAATAATCGCTGGGCTTATTTCAGTATGCTGGAAAGAATGATGGAATGCAGCAAACGAGGGTATTGGAAACCAACAGATGAAGAAATGAATACGTTACGACAAGCCTTTCTCCAGGTCGAAGGAGATATTGAAGAAGATATATAAACCATTAAAGGTCTGGATTTCATAGTGAAATCCAGACCTTTAATGGTTTGAATGAAAGAGTTATGCTACAAAGAGGAAGGTGCGGATTGCTCACAGGCCAAATCATTGGCAGCGACTTCAACATCATTAGCATAGTTAAGTCCCCATTGGCATAAAGTAGCTAATATAGGCAAAAGACTCTTTCCCGCTTCTGTAAGGGAGTATTCTACTTTGGGGGGGATCTGTGTATAAATATAACGATGTACAAGCCCATCTGCTTCTAAGTCTCTTAATTGCTGAGTCAGCATCTTCTGAGTGATTTGTGGTAACGTTCTTTTGAGCTCACTAAAACGCAGTGTATTCTCACCTAAATGCCAAAGAATCAGGGATTTCCATTTCCCGCCAATGAGATCTAAGGTTAATTCCATAGAACATTGGTATTGAATATTTTTATATTGAATCATTTTATTTCACTCCTAATGACATAACGGTATAAAAAAGAATACTACCTTACGAATAAGTATGTACTTGTTTTAGCCGCTTTTATTGTCTAATATTATATCATGAAAAATATTCTCGGTATAGGAAAATAAATAATGCTATTTTAGGCCTAAAAAGAAGGAGGTAACAATGTGAAAAAGTCATTAGGTGCAAATACGTTTGCTATGCCATCTCCAGTGTGGGTAGTTGGTTCGTATGGTGAAGGTGGAGAGCCTAATATCATGACAGCTGCTTGGGGTGGTATTTGTTGCTCCGCTCCGCCATGTGTGGCAGTATCCTTGCAAAAACCTCGTGCTACATATCAAAACATTTTAAATCATCAAGCTTTTACTATCAGCATACCCTCCAGCATCCATTTAATTGAAACGGATTATGTAGGGATAGCCAGCGGAAAGAATTCAGAGAAATTTTCAATTGCTAAGTTAACAGTTGTTAAAAGTGATCTTGTCGATGCTCCTTATGTGCAGGAATTTCCTTTAATATTAGAATGTAAGTTATTACAAGCAATCGAACTTGGTATGCACACACAGTTTGTCGGAGAAATCATAGATGTAAAGGCAGAAGAGTATGTACTTGATGAAAAAGGAGTGCCAACATTAGAAAAAGTAAACCCCTTTGTTTTTAGTGCGCCGGAAAGAATGTACTATCGCATTGGTCATCCTTTGGAAAAATCACATTCGATTGGTCTGAAATTGAAAAAAATCCCATAAGAATAGAGATATAAGAAGAAAGGTGATGGTAGAAAAGCCATCGCCTTTCTTTCAAAAATCGTGATTTGTTAATAAGTTGATACTATTTCTTTTGTGCTTTGATCTTTTCAGCGATGCCGGTTTCTTTTACCGTTTTGGTCAAATTCTGACTATCGATCAGCCATTTTTCACTCGACTCCTCTGGTCCAAGATACGTAATTTGTAATCCTAAATTCTCCATATTCTTTTGGAATTCTGGATCGTCAATTACTTTCTTAATTCCTTCACTTAATTTCCTTTTTACGTCATCAGGTAGCCCCTTAGGTGCGGCGATTCCATTCCAGCTATTACAAACTACATCTAAGCCTTGTTCTCTAAAGGTAGGTATATTTGTAAAGACTGGATCAGTTAATCGCTTCTCTCCTCCCAATGCGAGTGCTTTTACTTTTCCGCTTTTTAATTGTTCTTTCACTGCTGCTGGATTAAGGAAAACAACCTGGATATGACCGCCTAATAAGCTTGACATTGCTTCGGCACCACTCTGGAAAGGTACTTGCTCTAATTGGATATTGGCAGCTTTGGCAAATGTTTCGCCAAGTACATGATTTATGCCACCTAAGCCGGGATGTCCAAACTTTATTTCTCCTGGATGATTTTTTGCATAAGCAATTAACTCCTCAAGACTATTCCAAGGTTGGTCGGATTGGACTGCCATAATTAAGGACAATTCAGTAATTTGCGCAATTGGCTCCAACGCACTTGGATAATGATACTTGGTTGTACCGTACAATGGCTGCAATATGATTTCAATCCCTGTCATTGCAAGAGTATAACCATCTGGAGGAGCACCAGCTACCTCATTCCAGCCAATTGTGCCAGTTCCTCCTGGTTTGTTAACTACTACCAATGGTTGTCCTAAATGTGCAGAGGCTGATTTTTCCACTGTACGCGCGACAAGATCAATTCCACCTCCGACTCCAAAGGGAACAATAAGAGTAATCGGCTTATCCGGGTATTTGGTAGCTGCAGGAATCGAATTATTGTTCATATTTGTACAACCTCCTATTATAAATATACTTAATAAGCATGTAGTAGCTACAAGTAAGAAATTCTTTTTCACTGTAATCCTCCGTTTTCGCTTTGTAATAATACTTGCAAGTGCTTGTTTTATAACTCTAAGTCGCTTGGTTGTTATTTCTTCTGAGATTTAATTAGGTCGATAAGATCCGTTCCTTTTACCATTTTAGTTAGATTTTCTCCATCACTAAGCCATTGTTTTTCGGATTCTTTAGAGCCTAAATAAGCAGCTTGAAGTCCGAGTTGTTCTAAATTTATTTTAAATTCAGGGTCATTAATTATTTTTTGAAAACCAGTTTCTAGTTTGCTTTTTATTTCAATAGGCAGTCCTTTTGGTACGGCGATTCCATACCAGCTATTTCCTATAACTTCTAAACCTTGTTCTTTAAATGTAGGAACATTTGAGAAAGTAGGATCTGGTGATCTCTGATCGCCACCAATTGCCAATATTTTTAGTTTACCGCTCTTTACATGTTCTTTAACTGACGCTGGTGTAACAAAAGCAATTTGGACATGATTGCCAAGTAAACTTGCTACTACCTCTGCACCGCTCTGAAAAGGCACTTGCTTGAGATTAATAGTAGCAGCTTTGGCGAAAGTTTCTCCTGTTAAATGGTTTATAGTGCCTATTCCACCATGACCAAATTTAATTTGGTCGGGATGCTGTTTAGCGTATGTAATCAAATCGTTGAGATTTTGCCAAGGCTGGTCAGTTTGAACTGCCATTACGATTGATTGGGTCGATATTTGCACAAGTGGATCTAAAGCAGTTGGATAGTGATACTTGGTTGGACCATATAATGGTTGCAGTAGTAATTCCACTCCTGTTAAGCCTAGAGTATAACCATCAGGATTAGCACTGGATAATTCATTCCAACCAAGAGTACCGGCCCCTCCTGGTTTATTAATAATTGCTAAGGGCTGTCCTAGGTGAGTAGAGGCTGACTTTTCTAGTAAACGGGCCAGAAGATCATTCGCACCGCCTACGCCAAAGGGAACAATAAGGGTAATCGGCTTATCTGGATATGTGGTAGCTGCAGGAATCACTTTATTGTTCATATTTGTACAACCTCCTAGTAGTAAAATACTAAATAAGCAGGATACAAATAATATGAAAAATCTTGATTGCAAGTTATGACCTCCTACCTGTTTTTGATTGATAGAAAGACTCACAGATATTTATTATATAAATTATTTTTTTTGAGACTTAATTATCTCTAGTATTCCGGTTTCTTGTATAGTTTGTGATAGACGTTGCCTATCTGTTATCCATTTATACTCAGAGTCTTTAGCATCTAAGTATTCAATTTCAAGTCCTAAATTAGCCATGTTCTTTTTAAATTCAGTATCATTAATCATTTCTTTTAGCCCTTCAGCTAGTCTAGCTTTACTAGCTAAGGGTAATTCCTTAGGTGCGGCAATTCCAAAAAAATTGCTGAAATGGATGTCTAATCCTAGTTCCTTGAAGGTTGGAATATCTTTTAAAACTGGATCCTGTAGGCGATTTTCACCAGTTGTTGCTAAAACCTTTATTGTTCCATTTTGTACATGATCTTTAATTACGGCTGGATTAAGGAACGCGATTTGAATATGCTTGCCTAATAAAGCTGCCAACCCCTCGGTAGCACCTCGGAATGGAACTTGCTCAAGTTTAATAGTTGTAGATTTGGCAAATGTTTCGCCAGTAACGTGTCCTATAGAACCGATGCCTCCGTGGCCAAATTTAAGTTCTCCAGGGTGACTTTTAGCATAGTTGATTAAATCTTCAACACTGCTCCATCCTTCTTCTGTCGTTACTACCATTACGACTGGAGATGTTGCAATTTGAACTAGTGGTTCTAATGCTGTTGGATAATTATATTTAGCTGGCTCATATAGTGATTGCAGAAGTAGTTCGACACCCGTAATTCCGATTGTATATCCATCAGGAGGAGAGCTGGCTAGTTCATTCCAAGCAGTATTTCCTGCACCTCCGGGTCTATTGACGACAATTAACGGCTGACCCAAATGCTGGAGAGCTGTTTTTTCCAGTGAGCGAGCGATTAGGTCAGAAGCTCCTCCAATACTAAAAGGAACTATTATCGTAATCGGTTTTTCAGGATATTTCTTTACTACAGGAATTGTTTTATTATCCATACTCATACAACCTCCTATTAAGATTGATAAAACCAATAGACATGTAACCAAAGAAAACAATTGTTTTTTTCTCACGACATCCTCTCCTTTTTAATTAATAAATATCTAACTCCTTCCTATTCTGATTGAGTTTGGTAAACCATGTTACAACGTTATACAAAATAACAATCGATCCTAGGCATAGGATGGTGGCTGCAATTGGGCGGGTAATTAATGCCCATATACTGCCATTGCAAATAATTAATCCTTGGGTTAAGCCTCGTTCTAACTCTGGCCCCAACACTAAGCCGATGATCAAAGGGCTTGGCTCAAAGCCTGACCTTTGCAGTAAAAAGCCTAAAACGCCGAAGAAAATGACCCATATCAGATCAAACATACTATTATTAATCGAGTAGGCACCGGTGAGGGTGACTACTGCCACTAAAGGCATAAGAATATTGAGCGGGGTCTTGAGCAGTTGAACGAAAACCCCGATAAGAGGTAAATTGATAATCAATAAAAGGACATTGCCGATGTACATACTGGCAATAAGTCCCCAAAAAAGTTCAGGTCGTTCCGTTATCAAAGATGGACCGGGAGTAATGCCATGAATCATAAAGCCACTGAGTAAAATTGCAGTTGCTCCGCAAAAGGGCAGTCCTAAAGAGAGTAAAGGTATCATTGTCGCCGAAATAGCTGAATTATTGGCTGATTCCGGACCTGCGACTCCCTCGATAGCACCGTGGCCAAACTCCTCGGGATGTTTACTATAGCGCTTTTCCAGCCCATAGGATATGAAGCTTGATATAGTTGCTGCGGGGCCTGGTAATAACCCTACCAGAAAACCCACAATACCTCCGCGAAACATAGGTGTCATGGAACGCTGCCATTCTTCTTTCGTAGGATATAAATCTCGAAATTTTACAGAAGGAATATCTGGTTTCGGATCAGCGTGAGTCATGGCGGTTAGAATTTCTCCAATGCCGAAGAGTCCCATAGCTATAATTGATAAATCGAACCCTCTGTCTAATTCATCAATGCCGAAGGTAAAACGGCTGATGCCAGACAAGCTGTCTAGTCCGATAGTACTTAGTATAATACCGATGACAGCCATAAGAGCAGACTTAAGTGTGGAAGTTCCAGTTAGTTTGGATAGTAGGATTAAACCGACTAGTGCAAGGGAAAAATATTCAGGTGGCCCAAAAGCTAATGCAGCTTGAGCTAACGG
>CAMKSY010000062.1 GCA_946415545.1 uncultured Pelosinus sp.
GTTGCTTGTATTTCTAACTTATGATCTGTATTTGGATCGATCGCAGCAGACTGCTGTATTTTATTTATTAAGCCACGCAACTGTACAACCGCTTTTTCGTATTCTGCAGGAATATCGATACCAGGCTTAATACTAGCCAGGTATAATAATTTCGCTGAATGGGTGAGATGATCCATAACGATAATGATGCGGCAGAGCATAAATTCGCCTAAAATTTCATTTTCAGAAATATTCATTCCTCTAATTTTTTCCCATGTACCTACCGTTTCATAATTAAAATATCCAACTGCCCCCCCGCTAAAAGGAGGTAATTCAGGGATATTAGGAAAAGAGAACTGTCCTAATATTCTTTGCAGTGCAACAAGCGGTGGAGCATCAATTATAGTAACATCCTGTCCCTTTCTAACCTCAGTCTCTTTACTCCTCCCCAATACCGTAATAAAAGGATCCGCTCCAATAAAAGAATATCGCCCAAAAGCTTTACTCGTATCCGCACTTTCTAAAATAAATCCAGGATTACTGCCTGTAATTTTAGAATAAATGGACACAGGAGTATCCAGATCAACAGATAAATCAGTAAAAATAGGAATCAGATTATATTCTTGTGCTAGGTCAGAAAAATCAGCTAAGCTGGGAATGATTTTCATCCTATTCACTCTCCCCATCTAACGCTTCACGAATGGATCTTACCAAACTGCGAACACCTATAGTTCCCTCATTCGTAAGTTTTTCAAGAATGGCACTACCAATAATTACAGCATCTGCATAGTGAGCTGCGGCAGAGGCTCCTTGAGAGTTGCCAATTCCAAAGCCAATCGCCATAGGTATCTGACTGACCTGACGAGCTGCCTTTATCACGGTGCCAATCTGCTCATAATTATTATGCTGACCGCCTGTTACACCAGTATTGGAAACACAATATAAGAAGCCCTCCGCCTTTTGTGCAATGCATTTGATCCGATCTACTGTCGATGTTGGCGCAATAAGCCCAATAAGAGGAATCCCCTGTCTTTTACAAATATCTTCTAATAAGCCTGCCTCTTCAAGAGGTAAATCAGGTACAATAAGCCCATCGATTCCCGCCTTAACAAAGTCAGCAATAAACTTTTCTTTTCCATACCCTAATATACTATTGACATAGGTCATAACCACTAAAGGGATACGAGAGGTTTTACGTATTTGGGCAACTAATTCTATGGACTTCTCAGTAGTTGCACCCGCTTTTAGGGCTAAGGTAGCAGCATGTTGAATCACAGGTCCATCGGCAATGGGATCCGAAAAAGGAATGCCAATTTCAATCACGTCTGCTCCTTCTGCTTCCATCGCCAAAACAGCTTCTAATGTTGTGGCATAATCGGGGTAACCAGCTGTTAGATAGACAATAAGCCCCTTGCGCCCTGACGCTTTTAATCCTTGCAACGTTTCCGACAAATTTGACATTATAATCCCCCCATTACTTTTATTGCCATATCTACATCTTTGTCACCACGACCAGAAAGACAAACAATTACCGTTTCATCTGCTCGTGTCTTCGGCATAATTTCTTCTAAATATGCCAGCGCATGAGAACTTTCCAAAGCTGGAATAATCCCTTCTATACGCGCCAGGAGTTTAAATGCTTGTAATGCCTCTTCATCTGTAACTGCTTTATATTCAACGATTCCACTATCTTTAAAGAAGGAGTGCTCGGGGCCAACGCCAGGATAATCAAGTCCAGCAGATATGGAGTACGGTTCAATGATCTGCCCATCATCGTCTTGTAATAAATAACTAAATGCCCCGTGCAACACACCCGGCCGCCCTTTCGTTAAAGATGCCGCATGTTCATTGGTAGTGATGCCCTTGCCAGCCGCCTCTACACCAATTTTGACAATCTCTTTGTCATTACGAAAGGAATAAAACATTCCCATGGCATTACTACCTCCACCGATACAAGCAACAATATACTTTAATTTTTCTATATTACATTTCAGGATTTGCTCTTTTACTTCTTCACCAATGATCTTTTGAAAATCCCGTACAATCATAGGATAGGGGTGAGGTCCTACGACAGAGCCAATAATATAATGGGTATCTTCTACATTCGTTACCCAGTAGCGAATGGCCTGACTTGTAGCATCCTTTAACGTGCCCGTGCCACTCGTTACGGGTATTACCTCGGTTCCCAAGAGACGCATGCGAAATACATTTAAAGCCTGCCGTTCAATATCTTCTTTTCCCATAAATACACGACATTCTAGACCAAAAAGAGCTGCAACGGTAGCGCAAGCTACACCATGCTGTCCGGCACCCGTCTCAGCTACAATTTTCTTTTTCCCCATGCGACGAGCCAGCAGAGCCTGCCCAATAGCATTATTGATTTTATGAGCTCCTGTATGCAGTAAATCTTCCCGTTTTAAATAGATTTTTCCCCGTCCATAATGTGCTGTCAAATTCTTTGCAAAATATAAGGCAGTGGGACGACCTGCATACTCCTGTAAATAAAAATGCAGTTCCTCCTGAAAAGATGCATCATTCTTTAATGCTTCATAACGTTCTTCCAGTTCAATCAAAGCCGGCATCACCGTCTCTGGTACAAATCGGCCACCAAATCCCCCAAATTTCCCATTTTTATCAGGCATATCTATTCCTCCTTATTAATTCAGCTGCATCACTGCCCTTGGCACAATGCCATTTCCTGCGTCATCATACCAATATCATGAGCACATACCAATCCTTCTCCTACCAATATTCCTTTTACTCCTGCCTCTTGCAGGCTTTTAGCATCTTCTTGATTCTTGATGCCGCTTTCACTAATTAGTACAATCTTCGAAGAGCAATAAGGCAATAAAGCAAACGTATTACTAATGTCAGTAGTAAAGGTCTTCAAATCGCGATTATTAATCCCCACTAACACCGCTGAAGTCTTTTGCACCCGCAGGAGTTCCTCCAATGTATGAACCTCGACCAAGCAATCCAGACCAAGCGAGGCTGCAATCTCTAGATACTCTTTCATTTCCTTATCACTTAATATTGCTGCAATCAACAAGATGGCATCTGCACCTGCCCATCTGGATTCATAGATCTGATATGCATCAATAATAAAATCTTTGCGTAAAATGGGCAAATCAGTAACAGTCTTGACTATTTTGATATTTTCCAGCTTCCCTTTAAAATGTCTATCTGTGTGTACCGAAAGGGCTGCTGCGCCATTAGCCGTGTAGATCTGAGCTAATTCACATTCAGTATATGCAGTACACAACTCTCCTTTAGCCGGAGAAGCCAGCTTACATTCTGCAATAAGCGCCCATGAATTTTCCTTAATTCCCTTACTAAAGCGAAAATCTCCTCTTATAATATCCTGTTCAAACTGGCTAAGAGCTCTCTCCCTCTTCTGTATCGCTACTTCTCGGCGTTTTTTTGTTACAATTTCATTTAGCATTGGCTTTGCCTCCTTCTGCCTTGCGAGCAGCAATCATAAACTCTTGGATTTTTTTTATATCTTTCTTCCCATTGGTTTCGACACCACCTGAAACATCTATCCCATTAGGTAATAATAAAGAAATGGCTGTTCCAACATTTTCAGGAGTAAGGCCTCCAGCCACCATCACTGGGATATTACTTTGAGAAGTAAAATTCTGCAGTGACTGCCAGTCAAAAGTGATTCCCGTTCCGCCATATTGCCCAGGAGTAAAGCTGTCTAAAAGAATCCAGTCAGCAGAACACCCCTTACTTTTTTCTAGATTAAAACCAGGAGCTACCCGGAATGCTTTAATAACAGGCCTGCCAATAAGCTGGCAATATTCTGGAGTCTCTTCGCCATGCAATTGAATATAGTCTAACTGACAATACTCTGCAATCTCTTGTACTTCCTGAAGAGGTGCATTAACAAAAACACCAACCTTGCCGATTCCTTTCACTTCCTGCCCAATTTGACGAGCATCTTTTATATCGATGCGGCGCTTACTTTCTGCAAACACAAAGCCAATCAAATCAGCTCCCAAATCTTTTACTCCTTGGGCTATTTCTACAGATGTGATGCCACAGATTTTTATGATAATATTAATTCCTCCTTATAGTCCTGACAAAAGAGTCTTACCTCTTCTAGTTTAGAATAAGCAGCCCCCTGGTCAATGCTCGTTGCCGCAATATTCAATCCCTCTTTTATGCTCTCTGCCTTACCAGCGACTACCAGGGCAGCAGCAGCATTCAACAAAACGATGTCACGTTTTGGACCGAACAACTTCCCTTGGAAAATATCCAAAATAAATTTCCCATTTTCCTCCGGTGTACCACCACGGTATCCCTCTAAACCACTTCCACTAAACCCGTAAACAACAGGATCAATCGTATAGGTTCTAGTTCCTTGATCATTGACTTCTGTTACCTGTGTCAGTGCAGTCGTGGATATCTCATCCAGTCCATCCAAACCATGTACTACCATGGCCCGCTTTACGCCTAACATGGCAAGTGCCTCTGCCAATTTCCGAGTTAAAGAAGGCTCATATACACCGATTAATTGATAATTAGCTTCTGCAGGATTGGTTAATGGCCCCAGCATATTAAAAACAGTTCGAAATCCTAATTCTTTACGTGGTTTCGCAGCATATTTCATCGCTTTATGAAAAGCAGGAGCATACATAAAACCAACTTTCGTCATTTCAATGGATTTACGTACTCCTTGAGGCGATAAATTCATTGAAACCCCCAGAGCGTTAAGAACATCTGCACTGCCGCAAGAACTGGATAAACCATGGTTGCCATGTTTAGCTACAACAAGCCCAGCACCTGCTACTACAAAAGCTACCGCTGTCGATACATTGAAGGTACCCGTTTTATCTCCGCCTGTACCACAGGTATCAATCATTTCCCTGCTCCCAAATTGTACCTTAAATGAATGATTGCGCATTGTCTGAGCAAAACCAGCAATTTCATCAATGGTTTCACCCTTTATTCGTAATGCTGTAATAAAAGCACCAATCTGTGCCTCAGTCCCGCCCCCAGACATAATGATATCCATGGACAATTGTGCATTTTCACGCGATAAATGTTCTCCCGCTACGACCTGAGCCAAAAAATCTTTGAGCATAGCCATTCCTCCTTATAAAATGAATCTATACAAATAAAAAAATCACTCCACCCCTGAAAGGGGCGAAATGATTCGCGATACCACCCTAATTTAGAAAGCTAATGCTTTCCCTCTACTCAGGTACGAGATATACATCTGATACCCTAGCCCTATAACGGAGGCAACCGACTCATCCTACTGACATATTGCGTTCAGTGAGTAGCTCACAGGCCCATTCCATAGACTCTTTGGGTCGGTCATCACACCTCCAGTCTCCTGGTCACCGACTCGCTGATCCAAAGTATATATATGTACTTCTCCTGCTCATAGCAAATTACACATTCTATTAAGGCACATTTTATTCAAATATTGCTATACTGTCAAGAGTTTTTTTACTTTTTGTTTATCCATGTTATACAAATGTTTTTATTATCATATTAACATGTAACATTTATTTATTTTATTTTTATTTTAAAACTATCACTTGACACTTTTTAATACTTTGATATAATGGAAAACAGTTACTGGAAAATCAATTATTATCGGAGGATGTTTTTATGACATATCTCACCCATAAAGCCATTGAACAAAAACAATTTTTTTACTTTTTTGGTTGGAGCTACTTTTTTAGCTTCGACTTTTTCGGATGGAAAAAAGTGAATATGTGTTTTTTAAATGAGCATTATAGATGGAAATGTCAACTAGCAGTAATCTGATAAGGACAATTTATTTCCACCATCTCTACAAGACTCATTGGAGTCTTATTTTTTTTACCCGACGGCTAACGGCTGTAAAACTCTCATCATTCTATAAGCAGAAGTTAGTCACGTTTATTCATCACCAAAGATCTATTTTCAAGCTATAAAAGTAAAATAATGGAGGTATTTATTATGGTTATTGTATTACATCCTTCTGTAACAGCAGAGCAAATTGAAGAGTTAAGAGCAGAACTAGAAAATGGCGGCTGCAGTGCTTGGCCTACGTATGGAGAGTTTCAGACGATTATCGGCGTAGTTGGCAGCACACATAAACTTGATAAAGATAAGCTGGCAAGTAAAAGCTATGTAGAAAAAGTATTGTCCGTACAGGAACCTTATAAGAAGGCGAATCGAGTCTTTCATCCAGAAGATACAGTCATTCCAATTGGAAACCAAGCCATCGGCGGTAATCAATTAACAATCATTGCCGGTCCTTGCTCCGTTGAAAGCGAGAATCAAATTTTGTCTGTAGCAAATCAAGTCAAAGCAGCAGGCGCCGGCTTCTTACGCGGCGGAGCCTACAAACCAAGAACATCACCTTATAGCTTCCAAGGCTTAAAAGAAGAAGGACTTGAATTATTAAAAATTGCCAGAGCAGAAACAGGGCTGCCCATTGTCTCTGAAATTATGTCTGTAAGCAAACTGGATAAATTCGTTGAAGATGTTGATATTATTCAAATTGGTGCAAGAAATATGCAAAACTTCGACCTCTTAAAAGCAGTAGGACAAACTAATAAACCAATTTTATTAAAACGAGGATTAAGTGCTACCATTGAAGAATTACTTATGTCAGCAGAGTATATTATGGCTGAAGGTAACGATAATGTTATTTTATGCGAAAGAGGCATTCGCACCTTTGAAACTTATACCCGTAATACTCTAGACTTGAGTGCTGTACTCGCCATAAAGAAATTAAGTCATCTTCCTGTTATTATTGATCCTAGTCATGCTGCAGGGAAATGGTGGATGGTAGAGGCTCTCTCAAAAGCATCCATTGCCGTTGGTGCTGATGGATTGATTATTGAAGTACACAACGATCCTGCCAATGCAAGCTGCGATGGCCCCCAATCCATCACACCTGAACGCTTCGCCTCACTGATGGGGTCCTTGGCGCAGATTGCTAAAATTGAAAATCGCACGATCTAATTTTACACTTCAGGAGGTTAACAAATGAGTGGCTCATGGGGTAAAAAGGTTCAGTATACTATTTTCGGCGAAAGTCACGGAAAAGGGATCGGCATTACCATTGACGGATTACCGCCCGGTTTTGAAATTGACTTAGCAGAAGTAACCCGGGAGCTAGAGCGTCGCGCCCCTGGGAAAAGTCCCTTATCAACAGCACGTAATGAGAAAGACGCATTTACGATTTGGAGTGGCTTTTTCAATGGCAGAACAACAGGAAGCCCACTGTGTTCCATCATCGAAAATAAAGATCAAAGGTCTGCAGATTATGAATCCTTATCTTGGAAATTTCGTCCTGGGCATGCGGATTATACTGGCTCTATAAAATACAAGCACTTTAATGACTTGCGAGGCGGTGGACACTTCTCCGGACGCCTCACGGCCCCTCTCGTATTCGCCGGTGCGATTGCTAAGCAGCTTTTGAGGCAACAAAACATTCATATTGGTTCTCATATCCAGCGTATCGCTTCTATTTCAGAATCTCCATTTGATGCGGTTACAATTGACCAGACAATACTAGAACAATTAAAAACAAAATCATTCCCAGTACTTGACCCCGTCCTAGGAGAATCAATGCAACAATGCATTCTCTCAGCCAAGACTGCGGGAGACTCTGTTGGGGGTATCATTGAAGCAGCTGTCATACATCTGCCTGCCGGCCTAGGTGATCCTTTCTTTGATTCCTTAGAAAGCACATTGGCACACCTATTATTTTCTATTCCTGCCGTCAAAGGGGTGGAATTTGGTGCAGGATTTACTTTTGCCCAAATGCGCGGCAGCCAAGCCAATGATGCGATGTTTAGCAAAGACAATGTGATTGTGACCTCCACCAATCACAATGGAGGAATCTTAGGAGGAATCTCCAACGGCATGCCTCTTATTTTTCGTGTAGCCATAAAACCAACCCCCTCCATTTCTTTAGAGCAGGACACTGTAAATGCGAAGGGTGAAAATGTCTCTATTACAGTGGAAGGTCGTCACGATCCTTGCATTGTCCATCGTGCCGTACCTGTTATTGAAGCTGCAGCTGCAATGGCTGTTTGGGACGTATTATAGGTGACTTAAATTTAAATACCCTTTGCTTCTTTTGAGATCACAGAAAATCAGCGTCTAGGCACTCGCCTTAGACGCTGATTTCAATGTAAAATTTCTACTTTAAATTTGTAGTATCCTAAAAATTCAAGTTTAATCAGAGTTGGATACTGGCTTAATATTCTGGCTGTTTGCAATTATTTGCAGAATCTGATCTACTGCCGATTGTAATGATAAACCGTTAGTAATTCGATAATGGCAGCTCCCTTCATATAACTGCTTCCTCTGTTCGTATAAGCTGTAAATTCTCTTCACATTATCTTCCAGCATTGGACGAGTTGCAGCATCAATCGTTTCTATTATCATTTCAATTGATCGTTCAATATAAAAAATAGTACCGCTCTGCTGTAATACCGCTATATTCTCAGAGCGAGTCACTACACCGCCTCCAGTAGCGATAACAATTGGTTTCTTGCTGCTAACTTCACGAACTGCATTGCTTTCAATCTGACGAAAGTGTGACTCTCCTAATAAAAAGAGCTCAGAAATGGTCTTATTCTCTTTTTCTTGTATATACTGGTCAATATCATAAAAATCAATCTCTAAACGTTCTGCAATGATAGACCCCAGAGACGTCTTACCACTCCCCGGCATACCAATTAACACAATATTATTATGAAATTTCATTACAATACACCGCCTACTATTTTTTATCAGAAAACGTGTTCGCTTCTCTATTGTCAATAGAGTGGAGTAATCTCTTAACAAACAAAAATTGTAACACATGCTCATAATAATGTATAATAGCACCCTTTCATTTCCCAAAATCTATAAATAACTGACAAAAAGTTGTGACGCAAATGCGGCATTGTCTCATACTGCTTCCGATTAGGCTTCTCACATTTTAAATCCTATACCGTAAAAACCAAAAATAAGACTCTAATGAGTCTCATTTTTATCACAAAACAGTCACCTGTCTACTACTCGTGTTTAAGTTTCTCATTTCACAGCTTATTAATTTGACACATCCTAAACAGTCAGCATTAAAAAATAGTCTCAACTAAATATTGACCTTGAAATCTCTTAGTTAATGTATTTATGATAATGACTCCGCTTAACATAAATACTATTCTCATTATATCAATTAAACAATAGTTGTCAACATTCTCTCGATAATTCATTATTCTAATAATAGTTTGTTATGATTGTACTTTTTCAAAAAACAAACGTCCATCTGAGTTATTGCATCTAACTATATCCCCATAGATTTTTTTATAATGTAAAACACTGTATCTAAATCTTCAATCGGAATTTGCCCAGGTGCAGAACTGCTTTGGCCTACTGCAAAACTAACGCTTGAGCCAAAAACTCCTCCAAACATGCGAGTTACGGCACCAAGTCCTCCCATTGACATGCTAATTACAGGAATCTTCAACTTCTTTTTTGCTTCTAAAGTTGCGCTCAATAGCGTAAGAACATCTTCTAATGTTCTTGGCATGACTGCCACTTTTGCAACATCAGCACCATATTGCTCTGCTTGTACAAACTTTTGCTCTAAGCTTTTTTTACTTGGCGTAAAATGAAAGTTATGAAAGGACGCAATTATTTTTGTGCTATTTTCCCGTGCTACTTTGCATAACTGCTGAAAGTGTTCTGGCAAATTGCTCAATTCACAATCCACATATTCTATACTTGTATTCGTGCAGATGGCTGCATTCAGCTCAATCGCTTCACGATCTGACAGTAGAATGGTTTGACCGCCTTCCCGAGCAGAACGAATCGTAAAGATAATTGGTAAATCGCCTGCAATCTCTTTGATTTTGTTCGCTAAGGCAACTACTTCATCAGTCTTGCCAATCGCGTCAAAGAAATCGGCACGCCATTCAATAATATCCGGTTTTTTTTCTAAAACATCCGCTAATTCAGTTAATACAGTTTCTTGCTTCCTTCCCACTAGTGGAGTACATATCAATGGCTGTGTTCCTTCTCCAATTATCTTACTCAATTTAAATTAGCCTCCCTTTATATGTTGCTATATTGACAGTTCCTACCCAAGCATATTTAATTAATAATTTACTAGCCAGCAATAAAATTTGAATTACTACTTTTCTATAGACCATTACTTCATTCCGAAATTACATGCTTGTCTTAGAAAAATAATCATAACGTCTAAGCGCTACATTTGCAATACAGCATCCATCATTTACTTCATAATATCTTTTCTCTTAATAAAATGATTTGCCTAAATTTTATAGTAAGTGCAGCCTCTTTTCAATCAATAAATATAAATAAAAGATTATAAATCCACTTTAGCCATATACCAAAAGGCAATTTTCTGGAACTTTCACCACAAACCCCGTCTAGCTTCACTGGACGCGCCATACAGAAAAAGGCTACTGGCATACTGCCAATAACCTTCTCCTTACAAAGCATTGATCAACGAACATCTAAAACTAAAGTTTACATTAAGTAGCTATCGTTGTTGAAAAATACAATCATAGAACTTATCAATTTATAGCTTCGTTTGTTTCCAGGAAAAATCCAACTTAGCAATCTTACGGATTGCAGCTAACAGAATCTCAGTTCCCGCTACAATATCATCCATACTTGCCCACTCTGCAGGATTATGACTGATTCCTCCCTGGCAAGGAATAAATATAATACCTGTATGAGCTAGGGAAGCCAAATGCATTGCATCATGTCCTGCACCACTAGGCATCAACATATTGGGATAAGGGTGCTGCTTGCACACATCTTGCAACTCTCCAACCATTTCTTTCGAAATTTCAACTGGAATCTCATCTGTAAGTGTAATTAACTCAATCTCTACACCTCGTTGTGTCTTAATTTGATCAATTCCTGTAATTAGTTCATTCACAACCCACTGCTTACTTGCTAATTGGATTGCACGGATATCAATTCCAAGTTCCACACGTCCTGGAATTACATTCATAGCACCTGGCTCCGCTTTAATTACTCCTGTTGTTCCTACGACTCCCATATGGGAAACCTTCTTTGCCAATTGTTCTACCAATAAAATCACTTCTGCTGCAGCTGTTAAGGCATCCTGGCGCATATTCATTGGAGTAGCCCCAGAATGATCCGCCTGACCTGTTATTATTGCTTTAAAACGAGTAGGAGCTGCAATGCCGGTTACAATGCCAATTTGATGATTGGTTGTCTCTAAAACTTTCCCCTGTTCAATATGCAGCTCTAAAAATGCTTTAATCTCTCCTTTATATTGAGCTTGTGCGATGTTCTCTGGCGCAAGCTCTCTTTGCTGTATTGCTTCAGCTAAGGTGATACCATCTATATCCTTATACTGATCTAAATTTGGGGGAGTAAGCTTCCCGCAGAATGCCTTGCTGCCTAATGTAGCAACGCCAAATCGGCTGGATTCTTCAGCCATAAACACTACAACCTCAATAGGATGATCATTTTGTTCCTGCTGGTCCTCTAGACATTGCAATGCTTCTATTGCTCCTAATACACCAACAACCCCATCAAAATTCCCTCCATTTGGGACACTATCAATATGAGATCCGAGCATTACCACCGACTTCTCAGGATATAAACCCTCTCGACGTCCAATGATGTTGCCAAAAGCATCAACACGAATGTTTAGGCCAGCATTCTTCATAAACCCTATAACAACGTCCCGAGCTTCCCAATCCGCTTCACCGAAAGCAAGACGAGTAATGCCACCCCCATCCTGTCTTCCGATTACCGATAATCTTTGAAAATTCTCTTCCAGCCGTCTGTAGTTAATCATATAACCATCTCACTTTTACAAATTTTCAAGAAAAAAAGAGACACCCAGGCTGTCTTTACAACCTAGGCATCATTGCCAATTTCTTAAATCATATGTTTATCTTAAACCATTACTATATGTGTGTCAACATAACACAAATTTTACATCGAACAACTTATTTAGATAATTATCATTACTAGCTTATTATTAACTTCTCTTAGATATATACCAGTAAGGCAAGGCTACAAAAAAGATACCGCCAATCATATTGCCTAATGTGACCCAACTGATATTATACATAAAATCAAAAAGAGAAACAGCATTTGCTCCAGGCATGATCATCACTACCGACAGTAAGGTCATATTTGCGATACTGTGCTCAAAGCCCGTCGTAATAAAGGCAAAAAGACACCAAAAAATCATAATGAGCTTTCCAGCTTCTTCTTTCATTTTGAAAGAGCACCAAATCGCAAGGCAAACTAATATATTACACAATATCCCTCTCGCCAGAAGCTCTGTCCAGGGCAAAGATACTTTACTATGTGCAATCTTAGCCATTAGCATTGCTGTACTTCCTTGTCCAAGGCCAGATAAGATAAATAAAGCTGCTAATAAACAAGAGCCTAATAAATTCCCAATAAAGCTAAGAATATGTATAGTAAATACTTCACTAATCGTTACTTTCTTTTCCATTCTGCCAATTGTCATAATTAGATTATTGCCTGTAAAAAGCTCCGACCCTGCCATAATAACCAAACTCAAGGCAATGCCAAAAGAGGTTCCCATAATAATTTTCACCGCTGGAGAATCAGCTTGAGATAAAAGTCCACCAATGGTAAAAATCAGTAATATACCAAGACCGACATACATTCCAGCTAGAACAGATGATAATAAATACCTGAGAGGACTTCTTTTTAGAAGCGCTCCTTTTGCCTGGGCTGCATTTGATACTTTATTTATTTCTTCGTAATACATTTGATGCCTCCAAAACGATATCAAATTAGCTTATTAAATTGGATAAAAGATCACAAATAAATATTATTTTTCTTATAACTAAGCAGGAAATTAAGGTAATCAATCGAAGATAGCAACTATGCGATACTAAGGAGGTGTATCATGACAATTGAATTTACCTGCTTGTCCTGTACTCGAACCTTTGCGATCCCGATTTCCGATTTATTCAAAACGGATTATCTGTCTTGCATTTGTTGCGGTAAACCAGTTCCAATTGATCTAATCAATTCACTGCAACATGTATGCAGAAGCTTTCCTTTAGATGCTGAGAACTCGACGAACGAATCCTTTTGGCATATTCGATTTATCGAAAGAGATTAGAAAGCACCTCTACAAAGCACAATCTCAACTTAGTATTAATTGAGATGATATGTGTTATTCTTTTTCTTCTATATTCTTCTTTTTATATTTAGCATAATAGGATTCGATCCAATGACGTAATACCACGAAGCTCTCAATTGCCACAAACATGAAATAAAGAAGCAAAACTAAGATACAGACACTTTTTACAACTTCGTTCCCAATAACCGATTGAAGCATAAACTTCCCAGTATCTATAATGGAACTGTCCATAGGTATATCTACAGGAAGTGATACCCGCTGTATTAAATAAACAAGCCGCCCTAAAATTAATAAATATAAATACAACTTTCCCAGCTTTATAATCTGCAGATATTTTTCCTTTGATGATTCTTTTGAACTTGACATTCCATTACCTCTCTTATTTTATCATTTTATTATGATATACAGTATATCATAATAAAATGATAAAATAAAAACCACTTTGTAAAAAGTGGTTTTTTATTATTACCTCTTATACCCATTTTTTTCCATCATTCTTGCTCTTTGCTGATTCAATTTCTGTTTGGTAAGTTGCTTTAAATCCACTGGCTCAACCTTTGTACCATACTCAGATGACAACATCGATTCTAATTCATCATGAGTTAAAGTATAAGAAATAATGTCTTTGCTCATGTCATTCTCCTTCCTCAATAATGTGCAAAAAATAAAGAAGATTTAATTCAGATGTATACATCTGAATCTAAGTCTCCTTAATCAAGAGCTTAGCCACTTTGCCCCTCACTAATAACAGTTGGAATACATAAGCGGTTTACCCTTTCAACAAAGAGAATCTTCCTCTTATATTTATATGCAAAAATCCACTATTTTATGAGGTACCTGTATCCAATTCTTTTATTTCATTAGGCAGCATCATTTTTCCACCCTCTTCGCTGCCTACAACCCATATTATAGCATCAATAGGGTATCTGATCGTCTTGTAATAAAATGTTTCTACCCGCTGAGGAGCTTCCTGCCTATGAACAATCCTCTGAAATACCTCACCGCCTGCATATTCAATCGATAATTCAAAAATCTGATGAGCATTGACCTGAATTTCGTCCTTTTCCCATTGAGCAATTAATTCCCAAAGTATAATCTGTATATCAATGCCTACTGATGACGCCACTAAACGAGTAGCATATTTCTGCCCAAACATGAGAAACACTCCCATTCGATATTTTTCCTAATGCTCTTTTATATATTAATTTATGCAGCCTAGAGCATGTACAGAACTAAAATGAGAAGTGCAAAATAAACAATTCCTTATTATGCTAAAAATCTCTTAAATACAGGATGAAGCAATAATTTCGGATACAACAGCAGAGCCAACTTCATCTGTCCTAGCATTCCCTCCCAAATCAGGTGTCAGGCATTCATTCTTAACTAATACTTGTTCTATCGCTGCTAAAATGATCCTTCCCCATTCTTCCTGTCCCAGAAAGTCAAGCATCTGACTAACAGACCAAATGGAGGCTATAGGATTGGCAATGGCTTTCCCTGTAATATCAGGTGCTGAGCCATGAATTGGCTCAAACATAGAAGGATATTTACGCTCCGGATTTATATTGGCACCTGCTGCCAATCCCATTCCACCAGTGATAGCAGCTCCCAAATCCGTAAGTATGTCACCAAACAGATTTGAAGTAACAACAATCTGAAAACGTTCTGGATCTCTTACGAAAAACATACTTGCCGCGTCAACCAGATAAGAGTATGTCTTTACATTAGGATATTCTGTACCAACTTCTGCAAAAACCTGATCCCAAAAGACCATGGAATAATTTAAGGCGTTGGCTTTACTAATACTCGTAAGGGTTTTACCGGTGTTATTAGCTAGCTCATACGCATAACGAATCACACGTTCTGTTCCTTTTCTGGAGAAAACTCCAGTTTGTAGAACCACTTCCTCCGGCTTACCTTTAAATAGCCAATCACCTGCTCCTGCATATTCACCTTCGCTGTTTTCACGAACAACCAACATATCAATTTGTCCTGGCTGGATACCCTGCAAAGGACATGGCGCACCTTTGATCAGTTGAATCGGTCTTAAATTAATATATTGATCAAAGCCTTTTCTGATCTTTAATAACAAATCCCATAGAGAGATATGATCGGGAACACCAGGGTAACCAACAGCCCCTAGATAAATGGCATCAAACTCCTGCAAACGCTCCATTCCATTATCGTCCATCATTTTGCCATGTTTCAGATAGTACTGACATCCCCAAGGAAAAGTTACAAAACTAAATGAAAATGTTCCATCTAATTTTGCCACTTCTTTTAATACTTTTATACCCTCAGATAGGACTTCTGGTCCAACTCCATCACCGGGAATAACGGCAATCTTATACGTCTTCACGATAAACCTCCTATGTAGTAAGTTTTCAACCGATTAGAAATCTTATATTAACCAAGAACAATCTAACTGGACTATAAGCATATGTACTCTTGCATCCGTTAGTATTTCTATTTTAGACTAAACACTTCCTGCAATATCGCACTAATAATGGCTCGATATTCCTCATTACCTTGCGACCAAATTAGCCATCTGTTCTATGGATCTCACTAATCATCATACGATCCGGGAGGGACAAATGATTCTATGATTTACTTAGCCGAGTAAACCTCATATTCAATAGTCCTTAGACTAATAAAACAACACAGCAGCAAGCATACCCCCTACTGCTGTGTTGCTTTTATAAATTATGATCAGCAACATCTGCTGCTTGTAAACATAAAAAAAGTGACTATAAGACAAAAAGGCTCTACCAAGATCGATAAAACCTTGTAGAACCTATCATTTACTGGTGGAGATGAGCGGGATCGAACCGCTGACCTCTTGAATGCC
>CAMKSY010000063.1 GCA_946415545.1 uncultured Pelosinus sp.
ATGTTCACACTTATCCATTGCTGTCCAAATTGAGAAAAAATTTCAATATGCACAGGAGTTCTTGTTTCTATTACTTTCGTTATATTCTCAAAGAATATTGGAGTTTTGGGTAGAACATCCCAGATGTATTTACCGACCAGCTGCTGGGCTAACTTTATAGGAGCGTTTTTGGAAAAATATTCCATAGTCACTTTATTTGCATACGAAATATGCAATTGATTATCTAATGAAAAGAAACCATCCAAAGCTTGAGCTGCCTGGCTAATAATCTCTTGATTCAGCAGACTGATCCCCATTGCAATGACACCAGCAGTATTTCCATCTTCATCCTTTATCGGGAGAGAATTTGACTTAAAAGCTACCCCATATACTTCTTTCTCCACATTAACGCTGCAAGCCTGACCTGTTTCTAATACTCTTCTAAACCCTGCGCCATGGGGAATAGGTGCTCCCAGGGGAAGTTTTGCGTCAATCTCTTTACCAGGCAAATAATATATAAATTTTTCCTTGTCAGTAATACCAAACATAATATCCAATGGAAGAAGTTCCTGGATAATTGGCAAAGTAATTTTTAGAGCTGCCAATAATTCTTTGGTTTGACTCTTTGCTATGTCCACAGAACAACCAACTCCTCAATTCCCATATATGGTAACATGCAGGGATCCTTCTCAACTTACTGCTATAATGATCCCGCCTCGGTTCTGTAACCCAGTGGTAACGTAGAAGTAGATAGGTCTAACTATCACTACTTTTCTTTCTTAATTTCCCATTAATATACAAAATTCCTGCAAGTTCTCTTTAGAGTTCTTGCAGGAATTATTATTTCTATGATTGTTAACATCTTGTGACAATCAGGTTAACTTGTCTTATCGTCCATAACCTGACACATAATTTTCATTGTTTCTCATTTGAAGCAGCAAACGTTTTACTGGCAATACACGTAAGATGAACAAGCAAATCATCAACTCCGGTAAAAGATAGGCAGCATTAAACACCATGGAATACCAATAGGGGGATGTTCCAGGAGGGGCATAGCTGGCGAAGAAAACTACCCCAGAAATAAAGTGACAAATAAATCGCCCACAACTGCCGACAATGGCTCCCAACAGCATTCGATCTTTAAAATATCCAGCCAGACCAAGTGCCATATATGGCAGAGGATAATCAAAAAGGACTTGAACAGGATGCAGGATATAAGGATCTTGGAGTAAATTAAGCAGACCATAAATAAAACCCGCGAGATATCCGACAACCGGTCCATAGCGAAAGGCAATCAGTAGAAGAGGAATCATTGCTCCTAAGGTTACACTGCCTCCCTGAGGCATGTGGAATAAGCGAAAAGTATGCAAAATTACGGTCAATGCAAGCATTAAACTAATATGAACCATCATCGGCGTATTCAGTTTTATTTTTTTTATATATGCAAAAGCGAGTATTAATGCCACCATAGCTATTAGAGCATAAACACTAGCAGGCTGCTCAACGATCATTGCTATATTTTTTCTAAAAGCTGCTTCCATAACTCTCATCTCCATTCCAGCTTAAATAGATTCCCAGCCAACCTGTTCCTATGGAAACACGAATATCCCTGCTCATTTCACGTGGACGATTACTGACAGCATAAGGAAGGGTATTACGCAATGTAACATTGGATAAAGGCCAGTGAACACCCCTAATGGATACATCGGTGCATTCTGAAGATAACGGGAGCAAGGAAACGATATCTGGAGGCACAGCAGTTTCTATGTATACAGAATCCTTACCTTTTAATACGATCAGTATCTCTTTTTCATCTGCAGCGCAGCATCCCCGTACTCCAAAATCATCACAACCCTTTAATGAATGAATATTACTAAAGGCATGGTCGAAGCGGCCTCCCCATACGCCGGTTATAGTGACTGCCGCATGCCCATGAACCACTCCCACCCTTTGTAATGCCAGTTGTAAGTCCGTCAAGTTCTTTTCTGCGGGATGGATTTCCACAGGGATTCCCAAACTTTCCCCCCAGGCCCATCCATGAGATGTGGCACTATCACCGTCACCAATGAGCCGTTCGGGAATAATGTGATTCGCATAGCAGCTATCAATACCCCTATCTACACACCAAACAGGAAACTTGTCAGCGGCCTGAATCAGCCAGTCAGATGCTGGTTTACGTCCCCCGGCGACAAGCAGCACTTGTTTATCAGGCAGTTCTTTCTCAAAATAACCTCGTAATTGTGGCAGTACCAAAAGGTTCTTCATTTTTATCAATCTCCTGAATCTCTATCATCACAACTTTGAAAGTAATCGTATTGTATGATTTATATTATATATTTTTTATTTAGAAAAATCATCTATATAGTAAAGCCCCTGCAATATATACTCTATCGCTGATATTGCAGGGGCTTTACTATTGCTGGAAGAAAGTTGAACGTTTAAGCACTGCCTGGTTCATCATTCTCTTTAGCAATACATCTACGGCTATACAGGCTTATTAATACTGTCATACCTCTTTTTTATAACATACGGCCGCTCCAATATCCAATACACCTTCTATATATTTAGATACTTCTATGTGGATTGGATGAGCGAGATACGCATCAAAATCTTCTATCGATGCAAATTGAGTAATCAATATGATATCATAAGACGCTGCACCATGACGAATATCTGTTTCTACTTTTAAATCATAAAGATATTCGATTCTCCCTTGCATGCTAAGCAAAACATCTCTAGCCTTCCCAATACTTTCAGGGTTTCTGTCTTTTAGTTTAAGAAGCAAATTGTTTATAATCATTTTCTTTTCTCCTTTTTTGAAAAGTTAGTCTTATCAGACTGATTGCTTTTTCTTTATTATAAAAAAGTAACGAGACAACTATATGTCATATTAGATTTTATATTATAACTAAAATTTCATGTATCTTATCCTACAATGAAGGCTAAAAATTTTCATCAGCAATAACATACCTTTTCTTTCTGGGGATAGCATACCTACAAGACAATTTTGCTTGACAATGATAATAATTATTAATAATATAATAACTGACCCAGGTCGGTTTCCTTAAGGAGGTGACAATCATCGTTAGAACGATAAAAGACCCCGAAATCCGGCGGTCGGAATTAATTGATGCCGCCCAAGAATTATTCATTGCTTTCGGCTACAATAAAACGATGATTATTGATATCGTCAGAAAAGCTGGTGTTGCCAAAGGAACTTTTTATTATTACTTTCCTTCTAAGGAAGCTATTTTAGAAGCAATTGTTGCGCGTTACACTACAAAACTCGTTGGGGAGATTAAAAAGTTGGGTCCCTCTGTTACAGCCTTAGATAAACTAAGGCTAATGATTGGCTATCTCTTTCGCTTTGATCAAACGGACATCGTCTTTTATTTGTTATGGGAAGAGCAGGAATTCTCTTTGCTTTTTAAAACATGGAGACAAAGTGATATGATTTTAAATCCTGTGCTAACAGAGCTGATTCTGCAAGGCACTGAGGAAGGTACTATGCATGTACAATCTATTGAGCAAACCATTTGCTTTTTTTGGAGCACCCTCAGTTGTCTATGGGAGTCCCAATATAATAAAGAACCACTCAATCTATTTACCAGCAAAAGTAAGATTGCTGAAGCCATTCTAGAACGGATATTAGGTATATCGGAAGGCTCACTTGCGCTTAAAATATTGCTATAGCGAAGTTAACATACGGTTTCGCTCTACTAACTTCACCTTTTTGCGCCTTGCAGTTTCCCTATTTTCATTTCAACTTATAACGTCGGATTCTATTTAGTAACCGATACAATGAACCCATTGGAGGAAAACATCTATGCTCAAAATAAAGAAAAATATGCGCACATTCATGATCGTGTTACTCTTGCTTATTATAGGCAGTCTAACGGCCTGGCGTATCTATAGTTCCCAACAGACAGCAGTTATCGGTATACAGCCCCTGGCAGTCACTACCACGTTAGCTAAGCTAATGAATAAACCCCAGGTTCTATCACTAACCGGTACAATAGAAGGCTTAACTTCAGTCTTGATCAGCAGCCGCTTTCAAGGTAAGGTGGAGCAAATTCTGGTGGAAGATGGTCAGTCTGTACAGACGGGCGCAACGCTGATCACGCTAGACCCGTTGGAACTAAATAACGCGGTACGAGTTGCCGAGAATAACATCCGCCAAGCCGAAGCTAATTTGCATACCGCACAAATGGATTATCAGCGTTATCAAACTCTTTACTCTCAAAATGCCATTACCAAACAGCAGTTGGAAAGCACAGAAGCCCGTTTGATTAGCAGCCGCACTGAAGTAGATAATGCCTATGCCAATTTAAACAGTGCGCAAAAGCAAGCAAAAGATACGCTAATTACTACTCCTGTAAATGGTGTAATTGCTAATAAGGCAGTTTCTGTCGGCCAGGTCGTCGCCCCCGGAAATACGCTTTTAACCGTGGAACAGCTGGATCAGGTTTACGTCGTAGTGCATATCGAACAAAAAGACGTTGCTGCCGTTCAGTTAGGAAGAGATGTAGCAATTACCGTTGACGCTTATCCCGGGAAAAGTTTCAGAGGAGCAATTGCGGTGATCAATCCTGCCGCCGGCAACGAAAGCCGCATGTTTCGAGTAAAAGTCAAAATCGATAATCCAGATCAGTTATTAAAACCTGGAATGTTCGCTCAGACCATTCTGACCACTGGTGATTCTAAAACAGTGCTCTCTGTACCTCACAAGGCAATTGTGAAACACAAGGGATTAAATTTTGTCTACGTAGATGACAATAAAAAACCAAAGAAAGTTCTTGTAGAGGCGGGAGAGCTAATCGGCGATTCAATTGAAATCAAAGCTGGATTGCAGGAAAATACATCAATCATAATCGACAATCTGGATAAAATCAAAGATGGCGATGCCCTGCTGACAGAAGGAGGCTATACCCTGTGAGTCTGCCTGAGCTTAGTATTAAACGTCCCGTTTTCGCCACTGTAATCCTTCTGGCTCTGATTCTATTAGGTATCGTTAGTTATCTAGGCATGAATGTCGATGAGAATCCAGATGTCTCTCTTCCTTATGTATCGGTAATTATTACCTATGAGGGGGCTTTACCCGAGCAAATCGACACCCAGGTAACCAAGAAGGTAGAAGAAGCTGTCGGTGAGGCTAAGGGAGTAAAGCATATTCAATCCACTTCTTCGGAAGGATATTCCCGAACAGGTATTGAGTTCAATCTGGATATTGATCCTGCTATGGCAGCTCAGGATGTCCGGGATAAGCTCAGTGCCATCCGCGGCGAACTTCCAGAAGGAATCAAGGAACCCGTCATTGCCCGATTCGACATGAAGGCCTCTCCAGTTGCCACGATTGCTTTTACTGGCGACGCTGCCAGCCTTCGTGAATTAAGCATTCTGGTGGAAGACGTGATCAAGCCCCGTCTGCAAAAAATCAGTGGAGTAGGACAATTGAAAGTAACGGGTTTACAGGAACGACGCATTGAACTATTACTGGATCGGGACAAGGTAGCGTCTTTCGGGTTTTCCGTACCCGAAATCATCCAGCGCCTGCAGCAGGAAAATCTCGATATCCCTGCAGGTAAGCTTACAGAAAGTACAAATGAGTTAACGGTACGAACCGCTGGAAATTTTAAAGACCCTAATGATTTTCTTTCTCTTGTGATGGGCATCCGCAATGGTGCGCCAGTATATTATAAGCAAATCGGCACCGTCAAAGATACCGTTAAAGACATCCAAAGCATTGCCCGCTACGACGGTCAGGAGGTTGTTGGGCTGGAAATTGGCAAGCAGTCTGGTGCCAATGCTGTAAAAGTCGCCAAACAAGTCCAAGCAGCACTCGAAAGAATCCAGCAAGATCTGCCGTCAGGCATAGAACTGCACATGGTGCGGGATGATGCCAAGCGCATCGAAGAATCCATTCACGAAGTATGGTTTGATCTCATTGTTGGTGGCATTTTTGCAGTAATCACCGTTCTTTGGTTTTTGGGGGACTGGCGCAGTACGATAATTAGTGCTCTTACAATCCCTGCCTCTATTATTGCCACTTTTTTCTTTATGAAATTATCTAATTTCACCATCAACAGCATGTCTTTACTCGGCCTTTCCTTATCTGTCGGCCTGTTAATTGACGATGCAATAGTAGTGATCGAAAATATTATTAGGCACCGCCAGCTGGGAAAATCGGCCATGACTGCTGCTGCCGATGGGACAAAAGAAATTGCTCTGGCAGTCATGGCTACTACCTTTACCGTTGTTGCCGTATTTATCCCGGTCGGTTTTATGTCCGGAGTTGTGGGGCAATTCTTCAAAGAATTCGGGCTTACCATTGCTTTTGCTGTCCTAATTTCCCTATTCATCGCTTTTACGCTGACGCCAATGATGGCGGCGTTATATTTACCCGTGGGACAGCACGCAACAGGCAGGCTTGGCCGCTGGTGGACGGCTTGGAATACTCTATTTGAAAAAATGGCAGCTTCTTACGCTTCTATATTGCACAACTTATTGGAATTTCATCGTAAAAAAACCTTAGGCATTTCCGCAGCACTGTTTCTCCTTAGCATGCTGCTGCTCCCCTATCTAGGCTCCTCCTTTATTCCCGATACCGATCAGGCTCAATTCACAGTCAAGGTACAAACGCAAATCGGTCCAACTATTGAAGGTCTGGATCAATCAACACTCCATCTGGTAAAGACCCTGCAGCAGCTTCCCGAGGTACAGCATGTATTCAGTACCACCGCTGCCGGTGAACAAAATTTGTTTGTTACATTAATTCCTAAACAAAACCGTGAACGCTCCCAAATCGAAATTATTGGTGACGCCAGAAACAAACTCAACAGCATTCCAGGTATCCGTGCTGACTTCGAGCAGGGAGGCGGAAAGCCTGTTAGTGTATCCTTAACTGGCGATTCAGTAGAAACACTTGGTGAAATTGCAGAACAGCTACACCGGAAAATGGAGACCATTCCCGGTGTACGAGACATCGTGTCGAGCTATCGTCCCGGCAGTCCAAATCTGGATATTACAATCAAAACACAACAAGCGAATGATCTAGGTATATCTACTTCCACCATCGGTAATACCTTGCAAACCCTATTGCAAGGAACAGTAATTGGCAAGTTCAGCGACGGTGATGAACGGGTAGATATCAACCTACGGCTCAATGCTAAGGATCGCAGCAGCCCAGAAAGTCTGCAAACGGTGTTTCTGACCAGTGAAAAGGCGAGAACAGACGGTCAGCGACTCCTGGTTCCGTTGTCTCAAGTCGTTAATATGAGGTACGCTACCAGCCCGTCAGAAATTAACCGTTATGACCGGCAAAAAGAAATCAGGTTAACAGCGAACCTGGAGAAAACCACCCTCGGTGATTTTAATAACAAATTCTACCAGGATATGAAAGAAATCCCTCTGCCGGCAGGCTATCAGGTAGGTGGTGCTGGTCAAACAGAGGATATGGATGATTCTTTTTCCAGTATGATGATTGCGCTAGTGTTAGCCACAGCCTTTATCTTCATGGTTCTGGCGGCTCAATTTGAAAGTTACAGTGAACCTTTCGCCATCATGCTCGCCTTGCCACTGGCTGTCATAGGGGCTCTGGCCGGATTATTTCTGGCAGGTAGTGAATTGAGCCTAATATCACTCATTGGAATTATGATGTTAATGGGACTGGTTACCAAGAATGCGATTCTTCTGATTGATTTCGCCAAACAGCGAATGCAAGAGGGTTCTTCTTGCAATGATGCTCTAGTGGACGCAGCCCGAATCCGTCTACGTCCTATTCTTATGACCAGCATTGCCATGATTTTCGGCATGCTCCCAATTGCCCTATCCATCGGTCCAGGTGCAGAAGCACGTGCCCCAATGGCCCACGCCATCATTGGCGGACTTATTACCTCTACCCTCTTGACCCTTGTCGTCGTACCCGTGGTGTATTCTCTCATTCACGGTTGGAAGAAGCAACACAACGATACTGTGATAAAACAAAGTATAAGCTAAGACGTTCTCTCACACCATTAGTTTATTTCATTTTCTTATCATAAGACCTCCATAACTAGGCTCCATTTTACCTAGTTATGGAGGTCTTTTTATTATCCTTGCAAACAGCAATTGACTGGAATACAGAAAAGACACTATCCATTTCATAATCTTCCATACGCTCTCTTCCTGGGTAACTTCATTCCTCCATAAATTGCACTAATTCCTTATTAAATTTATCCCGCTGATCATAGAACAATCCGTGGCCGCTGTACTTGAAGGGCACAAGTCTAGAGTTCCTAATTCCTTCATGTTGCGCAATAGCCAATGGAAACAGGCAAACTTTATCGTGAATGCCATGAAGAATTAATGTAGGAACGCAAATAGCCTCAAGATCAGAAAAGAGCCTTTCTTCATCTAGCCACGAGTTTGCAACCGCAGCGGTAGACCAGCCTGCCGCTTGTAATCCTAATTGAAAGAACCAGTCCGAAAAAGGCTGAGTTACATACTGAAAGAAAAACATGTCTCCAAAGCCCCTAAGCATTTTAGGACGATCCTCCAGTGTATCTTGAATGATTTTATCTACGTCTTCTTTTTTTAATCCATGAGGAAAATATGGACGTTGAACCAGGCTGGGAGCTGCAGCGGCAAAAAGAGCAAGCTTTGCTACCCCATAGCCATTGTGGCGAGCCATGTAGCGAATCGCAATGGCTCCCCCCGTAGAATGCCCCCCAAGTACAAAGCCTTCTAAGCCAAGGGCTTCAACAACGCATCGAATATCATCTGCCATTTGGTCGTAGTCATAGCCTCCCCAAGGCTTATCCGAATTGCCGAATCCTCGAAGATCAATTCCAATGCAACGATAGCCCATTGCCGGGAGCTGGTCAAATTGATACTCAAACATTCTATGATTAGCAGGCCAGCCATGTATGAATACAATGGTCTTATTGCTTCCTGGGTTGACATCTTCCACATAAAGATTTATATTTCGTTCCACTTCAATAAAATATCCCATGCAAATCACTCCATTAAAAGTCTCTACATGGTACTATATTCAACTCGTAAGAAAAAAGCGCCGAAAAGGCCATAGCAAATGGTTAAAAATTCCTTTGCAAAAACCAAACATATGTTCTAAAATATAATGAAGACATATAAAGGAGTTAATGTACATGGATGTTTTTGACAAGCTGAAAATATTGACCGACGCAGCGAAATATGATGTCGCCTGCACCTCCAGCGGAGTGAATAAAAAGTCGGCTGTTGGAGGAATTGGCAGTGCGTCGGCCAGCGGCATTTGCCACAGCTTCTCAGGAGATGGTCGGTGCATTTCATTATTAAAGGTACTGATGACCAACCTATGCGCCTATGATTGTAAATACTGTGTAAACCGAAAGTCAAATGACACTCCTCGAGCTTCCTTTACGCCACGGGAATTGGCAGAACTGACTATCAATTTTTATCGGCGCAATTATATCGAGGGACTTTTTTTAAGTTCGGGCGTGCTGAGAAATCCTGACTATACCACCGAACAAATGATTGAGGCACTGCGCATCCTGCGAGAGGAATATCGTTTTTTTGGATACATCCATGCGAAAGCCATTCCTGGAACAGACAGCAGTCTCATTGCCCGATTGGGCATGCTGACGGATCGCATGAGTATTAATATCGAACTGCCTTCCCAGAGCAGCCTGCAGCTGCTGGCACCGGACAAGTCAAAGCATTCTATTTTAGCACCTATGAAATACATTCAAAATCGTATCCAAGAGAATTCTACAGATATCATAAAATATCGCCATGCACCAAAGTTTGTTCCCGCCGGTCAAAGTACTCAAATGATTATTGGTGCTACTCCTGATACTGATTTTCAGATCTTGAATTTAACAGAAAGCCTCTACAAAAACTATAAGTTAAAACGAGTATTTTTTTCTGCCTATATGCCAGTAGCCGAGAATACCCTTCTGCCCACCTTAGATTCAGCTCCGCCTCTTTGGCGGGAACATAGACTGTATCAAGCGGATTGGCTGCTTCGATTTTACGGTTTTACGGCAAATGAGCTTCTGGATCAGCAACACCAAAGCTTCAATCCCTTCTTAGACCCAAAATGTAATTGGGCACTTCATCATATGGATTTTTTCCCTATGAATGTAAATCGGTCACCCTACAGTGACTTGCTGCGTGTACCTGGCATTGGCGTAAACAGCGCCAAACGAATTGTAATTGCCCGACGTTCAGCCACCCTTCAATTCAATGATCTAAAGAAACTGGGAGTTGTATTAAAACGGGCACAGTATTTTATTACTTGTGGCGGTAAAGCTACCGAAGGCTTGAAAACTACCCAGGATAAAGTACTGCAGTCTTTAATGTCAAAAAAAACATTGGGTATGTATCACCAGAGTTTCCCCTTTGAATCACCAAACAAGCAGCTCTCTCTTTTTGAACAGCCATCTTTGCTATTATCCGGATATCCACAGGAGGATCTTCAAAGATGTTTGACCAGTCCAATCTGATTTATCGTTATGACGGAAGCTTTGACGGGCTGCTCTGCTGTATATTTGAAAGCTATGATAAGAAAGAAATTCCGACAGAAATTATTCTGCCGGATACCTCTCAGACGTTACTTTTTGCTGCTAAAGAAATTAGGACCGATGTTAAAAAGGCAAATCGAGTACTGACTTCCATTCCAAAAAAGATGGGAAATGATGCCCTGAATTTCATACAGCGCGCCTTCTTAACCTGTGCTGCTAAAAAGGAGCTGTATATCCTTCTATTTCTGCGTTTGGGTTATCGCCATGGGCGATCCGTAATGGGTATGCTGACCGATGACGCAGTCCATCCCCTCTTTAAGGCCGTGAAACATTTAGATAACGAAAGTCACTTGCTGAAGGGCTTTGTACGCTTCTCCATTTTCAGCAATGTTCTGGTCGCTGAAATTGAACCCAAAAACTGCGTTCTGCCGCTGATGGCCCAGCATTTTCGCGAACGTTATCCAGAAGAGCGTTTCCTAATTTATGATAAAACCCATGGCATGGCACTAGTTTATCAGCCTTACCAGTCAGCTATTATTCCCATTGAGGATCTTGAGCTGCCTGAACCTGATGAGCAAGAACAATCCTATAGGGCACTATGGCGGCTCTTCTACGATACTATCGAAATACAGGGTCGTCATAACCCCAATTGCCGTATGAGCCATATGCCAAAGCGTTACTGGAAATACATGACAGAGTTCGGCACTCCACATAAAGAAACTCCGCTGAAACTGGAGGATACCGCAAAGTTCCTTATACCATAACCTTAGCCTTCCATGCACCACTTTTCCAGCGCCATAGCATACACATTCCACGCAGCCATTCGTCGACAAGCATCAAAGCCCAAATTGCCGGCAGTCCAAATCCTAGAATAACTCCCATATAGTAGCCTAGCCCGATCGTAACAGACCACATAGAAAGTATGGCAACGATAACTGGAAAATTGACATCTCCAGCCCCCCGCAAGCCATAAATAAAAACAATATTAAACGTACGTCCCGGCTCTAAAAGAGCATCAATTGCAAAGATCAGAGCACCAAGGGCGATAATCTTTGCATCTGTAGTAAAGATTCCAATAAGCTGATACCTAAATACAAACAATATGGCGCCAATAATCCAGGCTGAGGCAAAGGCAATCAAAAAATTATGCATTCCAGCTTTTTCTGCTTCATCAAATTTCTTAGCACCTACTAATTGTCCAATCATAATAATATTTGCCTGTCCTATGGCTAAGGAGAACAGAAAGGCCATCTTAATCACGGACCAGGCATAAGTGCGGGTAATATACGCATCGGCTCCCAAATGGACAATAATGATGGTCATAAGTATCGTCTGACTCATATTATAAGACATGTTTTCCATTGCAGCCGGAAAGCCAATCTTTAATAATTGCTTCAACTGAGATTTGGGAAATTGAACTAAATGACGCAGAATGTCAAGTTTAAGCAGTTTAGTAAATAAATATACCAAAGCAAAGCACACTGCCATTCCTTTACTGCAAACAGCCGCAATTCCAACACCATAAACCCCCATCGCTGGAATTCCTGTCACCCCAAGCCCCAGTACAATAGATCCAATCAAATTTAAAATATTCATAAAAGCAGTAATCACAAGACACTGCTTTGTCCTCCCAAATCCTTTTAGTATCGCATCAGCTGATGACAGCATTGCATCAAAAAAAATAAAACCACCTGCTAGGAGCAAGTAGGTATGAGCGTAGGACAATAAATTATCAGCAATTCCCATGAACATCAACATCTGTTTTCCACCGATGACTAACACCAGACTAGCCAACCCGCCCAATACCGCATTAAAAAGCAACGATACTGCAGCGACTTTATCAATTTCTTCAGGCCGCTTTGCCCCTACATTCTGGGCAACTAAAACTGAGGTACCCATGGAAATTATTGCAAATACCAATAGAAAATTCCATAAGATTTGAATTGTAGCTTCTACGGCTGCTGCTGCAACACTATCATACTTACTCAATATAAATACATTTACAAACCCTACCAACGTAATCAGAAATAATTCTAAAAATATCGGCCAGGCTAGTTTAAATAACGACAACTGCCCCACAGCTATCCCCCCCATATCACAAAACAGGATTTCAAATACAATTGGTTTATCCTATCAGATAACTGTGAGAATGTCAAAATCCGCATAGGATAAACTACAAAGGAGCGAAGTTGCTGCCTGCAGCGAATATAGGAGGCATAGAAAACCCTCCGTATTCTTTGCATCTTTGTGCTTCATAAATTGTTTTCTTTACGTAGCAGCCTTCTTCATAATGATTGTTTCTTGTCCCTTGCCTTCTTCTGATCCATGAGTATATCCTACGACATCAAAATACTCGCTTAGGCGCTTTGCCAGCGCTTCATAATTAGCGGCTTTTCCTCTCATACAGGTAGACAGATGTACCACATCTACACCATTTTTGATCATCGTTTCAATCTTATGATCAATATCGCCGTCAGCATGAGAAAAAGTGATCAACTCTGCATCACCCTTATATCCGGCAAACGCATCCTTTCTTTGAAAAAAGGCATTTAAGCAACCTTTTCCTGTACAACGCTTCATGGTTTCTTCTCTGACTAATATAGCAATCTTCATAATTGACCTTATATCCCCTTTCCGCTGTGCAATTGACTTAGAGCCACTAGTGTTTTTTCAAAAATCTCATAGGTTAAGGACCCTTCTAATACTTTTTCAGTCCCACTAAAGATAGTCGGAACCCATTCCAGCTGCTTATCCATACATTCCTGATCAGTCTTTAGCAGTATGGGAAGATACCGCTCACTTGCAACCGCCTGCTCAAATGCTGCTGGATCCAGGCCAATCTGACGAGCAATGCCGATTAGTACCTCTATATCACCGATATTTTTATCTAACACAAAACTGGTTTTATAAACCTCGGCAACCCATTCCTGCACCTTACCATTGTCGCGGGCAAATTCCAAGCCTTGCAAAGCCAACCGTGTATTCGGCACAAGCACCTTATTTCCCGGAACAATACCAGCTATTTCACCAAGGCTGTTCAGTTGTTCTGCCCTTTCGCTCAACACAATACCTGGCACAACTTCTTCGATCATACGACCGCCCTTCGGAAGATCAGGATGTATTTCCCAACCAACCCAGTCATCAGCCAAATCAACTGTCTCCTTTAATTTTTGTACGTATCCCCATGCAATGTAGCAATATGGACATGAAAAATCAAAAACAATTCGTAATGGCAATGTCATATATATCCTCCTATTACATAATGGACTCATATGTAATCTTATTTTGCTAGAATATCTCTCTTCCTATTCTATTTCACAGTATACATATAAACTCCTGCAAGGATAATCCTGCAGGAGTTTATAAATACGCAATTTTTAACTAGTTTTCAGAATTTAACATACTCTCTCACTTAATTTGATATTCCGATTATTAGTTATTTTTACACAAAGTATTTTTTTGTGCTTGAGGAATACAGGCTTCACAAGGTACTGCAGTCTGACATTTTCCACAGCCGTATCTGGGTCGATAGCGCGCCAATACGCGGCTAAGGTAATCAGAGCAAACCGCATTATCCTTACCTTGCTCATTGATCGCCAAAGGAGGACAGCGAAGGATACAAGCGCCGCATTTTGTGCAATGCTCATCAATTGCGGTATACTGGCGCTCAGTAGGATCAATGGCAGCATCTACAATGATACTGCCAATCCTGCCTGCAGAACCATGAGCTGTAATTAATGATCGATTCAAACTAAAGGTTCCTAAACCAGCTATAAAGGCAACATGTCGTTCTGACCAATTACTGCGGCGATTGACCACACTAAAACGAGAGTCCATAACAGGAACAATCGCTCTTATCCCAGCGTTCTCTAAGAACTTTACTAAATAATTGCTCAAAGAGTTATTGAATTGCTCTCCTTCATAACGTCCATACATCCATTCCCGAGCAGCCACTCCTAGTTTTCGATTCGCTTCACGAACTCTTTTCGTCAAGGGCAAAAAATAAGATACAACAGACTTAGCACCTTCTAACCACTCCTGGGGCATTCGGTGCTGCGGGCCAACAACCTCATGTTCTTTTAACTTTGCAAATAATGGGTCAAAAGCATCTGCTGCGGCAATCAGCGGTACATCAAAAAGCTGCAGCGAATCTAACTCTACAATTGTATTTAGTGGACTATCTATTATGAAAGTACTTGCTGCCTCTTGAATGCCCTCTAACGTTATTTTTGTCATTACATCATTCCCCCATGCTTTTCCAATACTTTAAATAGCCCAATGTACTATTAAATTTCTAATTTCATTGTACTATATCTCTTTAATTCTGTATAATTGAAATAAAAGAATTATTATATCAATATTATTGAATTATAAAAATCGGAGTGATAATAACTATGGATCTACGAGGACTCAAGACTTTCCTAACAATTGTAAAATTAGGCAGTTTCCAACAAGCGGCTCAAGAGCTGCGCTATGCACAATCGACCGTAACGATGCAAATTCAAAAATTAGAGCGGGATTTGGGAGTAACCCTATTTGAACGTGGGAAAAGCTTTCGTCTGACAGAAGCCGGAAGAATCTGCAGCGAACAATCTGCCCATATCCTACGAGATGTCGAGCAATTACAAAATACAATGAGCGATATCGCTGTCGGAGAGTCCGGTTCCATATTACTAGGTGCTATCGAGCCTGCAGCAAGTTTCCGATTGCCTACCATTCTGGCTGCCTTCATGGAGCAACATCCTAGAGTACAAGTATCAATTCAAATTGGAAATACATGTATTTTAACGGAACTTATTCTAAAAGGCGAAATCGACTTTGCTATTTCTTCTGTACCAGCAACCAGCTCGGGTTTAATCTTTGACCCTCTATTTTCTGAGACCCTTGTATTGCTAGTTCCTTCCACGAGTCCCCTTGCAGTAAAACAAGACATCACAATACAAGATTTAAAAGGAGAGCGATTTCTAGTTACCTCCCGGGAATGTGTTTTTCGAAAAAAATTATCTATTCTTTTACAAAAAATAGGCACCTCTTACTCAACCCTTGAAATCAACAGTTTAGCCGCACTTAAGTATTATGTCCAAGCCAATCATGGCATTGCTCTGGTTCCTGCAGCAACGGTCACACCAGCTCCAGCTGGTACCGCAGTAAAAATAG
>CAMKSY010000064.1 GCA_946415545.1 uncultured Pelosinus sp.
GTATTCAATATAACTTATAAATATCCTCTTTTCCCTCTTGACAACTAATATTTTTTTTGATAATAAATTGGAATCTCTTCTTTATCACTCATCGAGCAATCCATTTTGCTGGAATAAATAACTCTTCAAATAAATGAACTGCATAACTATCTGTCAAACCTGCAATGTAATCCACAATAGTTATCTCCAATCCCCAAATACTTTCACGTTCTAAAAACTCCCGCGGTAAGCTTTCAGGATGAAGAGTGAAATATTCATATAATTTATGAATAATATATTTTGCTTTTTTGCGATCTGGCTCTAAATCTGTTGAATGATATACTTTTCGAAACATAAACTCACGAAATTCATCCATGGCATTTTTAACTTTAGCCGAGATATGTATTTCATCACGTCCCTCAGATGCCTGGATCATATCGGAAACCATTACAGTAATCATATTAGACGGGTTTGTCCCTAATGTCTTTGCTACCTTTTCTGGTAAATCAGCAACTCTGATCATCCCTGCCCGAATACCATCATCATAGTCATGGCATAAATAGGCAATACGATCCCCAATACGTACTACATTTCCTTCTAAGGTAAAAGGCTTATTTAACCCTGTATGATTTACTATGCCATCTTTAACTTCTAATGTTAAGTTTAGTCCTCTGCCATTTCGTTCGAGATGTTCTACGACTCTTAAGCTTTGTTCATTATGATGGTAACGACCAATAATTTCACGCAAGGCGTACTCGCCAACATGACCAAAAGGAGTGTGTCCAACGTCATGTCCTAGGGCAATAGCTTCCGTTAAATCTTCATTTAACATTAATCCTCGGGCAATGGTTCGAGATATTTGTGAGACCTCTAGACTATGAGTCATTCTCATGCGATAATGATCTCCAGGAGAAATATAAACTTGGGTTTTATGCTTTAATCGGCGAAAAGCCTTGCTATGGATAAGACGATCACGATCACGCTGGAAAGCGGTTCGAAACTCACATGCCTCTTCATCCTTAGCCCGTATTGCTTCCCTACTTTTACTAGCAAAAGATGATAGTATTTTATATTCCTGCTCCTCAATACGTTCACGTATATTCATTGTATCGCCTCCGCATTTTACTCCGTACATTCATTATTTATACCTAGTTTGCAACGAACGAAACATATATACTCTTTTCAGCATACCAAGCATTTACACCTCCATTTTCCTGCAAAATCTGTTATAATATTATTAAAGATTCATTTATAGGCTTTACCTATATAGAGAGGAGATTATTATGAAAACTAAAACTTTCATATTTACTTTACTGTTTATGCTGCTATTTACAGCAACTACTCTCGCTGCCAAACCTACTGTTACAGCAGATCAGCAATATTTTGATATTAATACCGGTCTCTATGTATTAAATGGAAATGTATACATACAAGTCAAAAACCGTGTAATTACTGCAGATCAAGCAAAAGTTAATATGGGATCATTAGAGGTTTGGGGAAGTGGCAATATTACAGTGAAGCAAGATGATATATTATTCACTGCCGATAGCGTCTATGTATATGGCGCCCAAGATCGGGCTATCGTCGAAGGAAACGTACATTTTACTCGCACAAACTTAAATGTTACAGCAAATCACGTAGATTACAACTGGCGAGATAAAAATGCCCTTTTTAGCAACAATGTACAAATTGAACAAAATGGCAATTCCTGGTCCACGGATACAGCAAAATATAACATAACAACAGACACCTTTTTATAGTAAAAAAACCTCCGGTAAGAATCCGGAGGTTTTTTATTATACTTGTGAGCAATAATCTGCACCAAAGATATTAGATTGTTTTTTACTACAGATCAATTCCAAAATTCTATTGGCAGTTTCCTCAATAGCCTTATTTGACACATCAATAATTGGACAGTTTAATTTATGCATAATGCTTTTAGCATATTCTACTTCCTCTTTGATTCGTACAGAATCAGCATAACAGGATTCTGGATCTAATCCCATAGAACGCAATCGCTCAGCTCGAATATTATTTAATTTGGCAGGATCAATAATTAAACCAACAATTTTTTCTGCAGGAATCTCGAATAATTCTTTTGGTGGGGCTACTTCAGGAACCATAGGTACATTAGCAACCCGCAATTCTTTATGAGCTAGATACATGCTCAAGGGTGTCTTTGAAGTACGAGATACTCCAACAAGTACTACATCGGCTTTTAATATACCGTCAGGATTTTTTCCATCATCGTATTTTACCGCAAATTCAATTGCAGCAACCCGTTTGAAGTAAGCTTGATCCAAAGTGTGAATCAATCCTGGCTTTAATTGCGGAACAAGTCCTGATACATGCTGTACAGCATCAATCATAGGTCCCATAATATCAATTGTAGGAATATTATAGCGTTGTGCCTGATCTAACAACGCTTCTCTTAATTCACGTCCTACAATGGTATGGCAAATCACGCTGGTGTAATTTGCTGCATCTTCTAGAATTCTTTCAATCTGAATGGTACTATTAATATACGGAATACGAATAATTTCAAACGCTCCAGCTTCAAATTGACTTGCTGTCGCTCTAGCTATCATTTCCGCCGTTTCACCAATAGAATCCGATAAAGCATAAATTACTGATGATTTAGCTATGATGCTCCCTCCTATACATAATAAATCTATTGTAATTTTATTTTAGTAAAAGGCAATACCAATTTATATAATACGTTACATTTATATAAAATCCTTTTCTAAAGACGTTCTTTATAACATTCTGCCAATAAACAAAGATAATTATTACATATTAAAAAGATAAAACGAGCCTTCATCCATTGAAATGCACCCCAAGTTGGGCAGTATGGTACACTGAAAAAACTTTGGGGTGTTTTTGCCAAAAGGACAACCGTTCAGCGGAGAATTCAAACAGCGTACTGTAGAAAATGCATTAAATAATCAAAATAGTTATAACAAAGCCAGGAGAAAGTATGATCTCACCAGCATAATAACAAACAGATTAAGGTAACGTTAAAGAGCTTGCCGCCTATTTACACAGACAACAAGCCCTTTCAGTTGCTTAATTAATTTTCGTCTAACTTTTAGGGTACATTTCATTCATTGGACAGGCTCTTTTTGATATGTTTATAAAGCTACAATTTTACTTAAATCTACTACATTCCTAGTAAGATCTGCAATGGCTTTGAGTAATGCCAAACGATTATTTTTTACTGCTATATCTTCAACCATAACCATAACTGCCCCAAAAAACGCATCAATCGGTTCAGTCATTCCGATCATTACATTGAGTATACCGCAATAGTCTTTTCTTTCTGCCATACTTTGAATGTCTACATAGGCACCTTTATAGGCAGAATAGAGAACACGTTCCTCATCTGCAATAAATAAGCTTTCATCAATTGCCTGAACATTTGTAGCATTTTTGACTAAATTACCAACCCGAGTAAATGCTTGCACAGCCTTCTGCATTTCGCTGCTGCCGCCATCATTTGCTATAGCTTTAGCCCTCAGCCAAGTATCATATACATCATCTACGCCAGTCCCCATTACAGCATCAACAATATCATAACGAATATTTTCATCCGCCAAAACATTCTTAATTCGTAATCGGAAAAACTCTTGGATCTCGATGAGCAGCTTCTCCCGTTTTTCAGGAACAATACCCAGTAAATCCATAGTTTGAGCTAGCATAGCACTCATCGAAACATGATAGCTGCTATCAATTAAGATATTAACAATCCCTAATGCCTGGCGTCTTAATGCATATGGATCTTGAGAACCTGTTGGTATTAGACCACGACTGAAAGTCGCTACGATATTATCCAGTTTGTCAGCAATACTAATCACCTTTCCTGCTACACTTTCCGGCAAAATATCACCAGCAAAACGAGGTAAATAGTGTTCAAATATTGCTTGAGCTACTTCAGGCTGTTCTCCATTTAATAATGCATATTCTTTTCCCATAGTTCCTTGCAATTCGGTAAACTCACAAACCATCCCTGTTACCAAATCAGCTTTTGCAAGCTTGGCACTCCGTTCAATAGTCCTATTTACATTTTCAGCACCAATAAACTTTGCAATCACTAAGGCAAGATGCTCAATACGTATGGTTTTATCATAAACAGTGCCTAATCCCTCTTGAAAAACAATCGTCTTAAGTTTATCTAAGCGATCAATTAATTTTGTCTTCTTATCTTCCTCAAAAAAGAACTGAGCATCGGCTAATCTTGCTTTAAGTACCCTTTCATTACCATGACGAACAATATCAATATGCTCAGCGGAACCGTTGCGTACCGTAATAAATACAGGTAAGAGCTTTCCAACTTTTGAGACTACAGGAAAATACCGTTGATGCTCCCGCATAGGGGTAATAACAGCCTCTGGAGGCAATGATAAATATTTTTCTTCAAATCGTCCGCAAAGAGCTGTCGGATATTCCACAAGATATACTACTTCTTCTAATAAATCTTCATCTATGGCAGCAGTACCACCCTGGCTTAGAGCAATTTCCTGAACTTGCTGACGAATCACACTGCGTCGCTCTTCTTGATTTACCATAACGTAATTTTCCTGCAATGCAGTAAAATAATCATCCACAGAATTTACGATTAATTCGCCTTTACTTAAAAAACGATGACCGCGAGTCGCATTCCCCGTTGCTACTTTTGCAATGCTAAAGGGGATAACCTCATTACCAAAAAGTGCTACTATCCAACGAATAGGCCTGACAAACTTTCTATCAAAGTCAGCCCATCGCATATTCTTGGGGAAATTGAGACTATCGATAATATTGCTTAAGATCTCAGGCAGCAAAGTCAAAACTGGTTTGCCCACTTCATGTACAAGAGCATAAACATATCCATCTTTTACTATCAAATCAGCTGGGTCTACACCTTGACCCCGAGCAAATCCTTGAGCAGCTTTTGTTGGCATGTTATTTGCATCAAATGCAATCTTTATAGAAGGGCCTTTATTTTCACTATTCTTATCTGCTTGTACTTCTACTACATCTCTCATAATTAATGCTAATCGTCGAGGAGTCCCCAGCACTTGAATATCCCTATAACCAACTCTAAGATCATCAAATTTAATTCTAGCAATATTCTCTAGCTGACTTAAAGCGCCTGCCATAAATCTTGCAGGAATTTCTTCCGTACCAATTTCAAATAATAAATCTTTTGCCATAATTATTTACCCTCCTTAAGCAAGGGAAAGCCTAATTTTTCTCGTTGTTCTAAATAACCTTGCGCACATAACCTTGCCATATTACGAACTCTTCCAATAAAACCAGTACGTTCACTAACACTAATCGCGCCACGGGCATCTAATAAATTAAAAGTATGAGAGCATTTTAACACATAGTCATAAGCGGGCAATACATAGCCTGCCTCAATGACTCGAATAGCTTCTTTTTCATACATATCAAACAACTGAAATAGCAAATTCGTATCTGCAATTTCAAAATTATAATGTGATTGTTCTACTTCATTACGGTGAAAAACATCACCATAGGTAACCCCGTCTACCCATTCTAGTTCATACACATTTTCTTTTCCTTGAATATACATTGCCAAGCGCTCTAAACCATAGGTAATTTCAACCGATACAGGCTTTACATCAATACTGCCAACTTGTTGGAAATAAGTAAATTGGGTAATTTCCATACCATCTAACCATACTTCCCAGCCCAGCCCCCATGCACCTAAGGTCGGAGATTCCCAGTTATCTTCAACAAAACGGATATCATGTTGACTAGGATCAATCCCCAAGCTTACCAAACTTTCTAAATAAAGCTCTTGAATATTTGCAGGTGAAGGCTTCATGATAACTTGAAATTGATGATGCTGTAACAAACGATTAGGATTATCTCCATAACGTCCATCTGCAGGCCGCCGGGAAGGTTCCACATATGCAACATTCCATGGTTCTGGTCCTAAAGCTCGTAAGAAAGTAGCAGGATTCATTGTACCTGCTCCTTTCTCCACATCATACGGTTGCATTAAAATACATTTCTGTCCAGCCCAAAAATTTTGCAGTGTCAAAATAATTTCTTGAAAAGTCACTAATAATACGCCTCCCTTAATAGTAAAAAACTTATCTACATCAAATCTCTGCCAAGATGCACTCCTGACTTGCTGCTATAAATAAAAACCTCCCTATCCACAGTAACATATCGTTACAGGGACGAGAGGTTTTCCCGCGGTTCCACCCTGATTGATCATGAGAACATGATCCACCTTAAGTTATAGCAAGTTTTACTCTTCCACATAAGGCTCTATTGAGCACATTGCGCAGAATTTCCTCTTACGGCTTAGGAATGCCTTTCACCCATTATATGCCAAGCTTACACCATCCTTGACTCGCTAAAACACCAGGCTACTTTTTTCCTTCATTGCCTTAATTTAGTTAAAATCATAACAAAAGTTATTTATATTGTCAATGGCATATAGTAGCGTTTATAGCCCACTATTCTTATGGAACTCATTCTTTTCTTCATCAACGGCTGCATCATCATCTGATATTCTTGTCTCTGTAGTGCTGCCATCATTACGCACAACTTCGATACTGCATCGTTTAAACATTGCTATTAATACTCCTAATGCTGCAATTTGCGGTAACACCACAGCTCCCAGAGCGCCAAGTGTTACAGGGATTTCAACTAAGGTCCGTCCTTCACTCTTTATACTAATTTTATTAACATTCCCTTCGTGAATAAGAGCCTTTACCTTGTCAATCACTTCTCCAGACCGTACAGTAAAACCTTCTGTCCAGTTTGTTTCTTTTTTCTCATCTAATTCAATTAATGTATCAAGTAAAATCCCTTGATTCCGCTCTAATGCTTCTTTAGCCTCCCGATAAGAAAGCCCGGTACGTCCTCGTATAATATCAATTTTTTCTAACGTTATTTCTTCCATAATGAAGTCCCCCTAAGAAATATTTTTGTTATTATTTCCAGCAATGATATTCCTTATTCAAAGAATTCCAGTTTGTTACATTATTGCAGCAGCAACTTTTAGCTGCACTTACTTTTCGTTTTGCATTACCTCAGCAACTTGCTTAATAAACTTCATAGATTTAAGGGGCTTGTCCAAGCATTGCGCCAAATAATCCATCAATATTTTTTCTGTTTGCATTAAAACCGCGCCACTTACAGTAAATTGAACTGGATTTTTCCAGTTCACATGCAATAAACAATTAATAAAGTCAGCTATTTTTTCAGTTACTTCTGGTAGTTTTCCATGGTTACAGCTCGAGCAGATGCATCCTCCATTTAAAAAACAGAAATAACTAGGTAATACTAAGGCTTGTCCACAAATAACACATTGCTTAAAGTCAGGATAGTATCCCATAAGAAATAGCATTTGCCAAGCCCAAGCTAAAGCTACCATACGCGGATTACGCATAGGAAGTATTTTTAATACTTCTAATAATAAATCAAAGACTTGAGGTTCAGGCTGCTTTTCCGGACAAAGTTCTGCTACTAGTTCTGCAATAAATGTACCATAAGCCATACAGCTAAAATCCTCTTGTACTTGACGAAAAGAATTTTTCATCTCACATTGCTTCACTGAATCATAGTTTTTCCCTGAAACCACCCTTACATCCACATGGGTAAAAAGCTGCATGCCACCAGCTAAGGGACTCCTAGGCCGCCTAGCTCCATTGGCATAAGCAATAATTTTACCATGCTCCCGAGAAAATAGAGTTACCATCTTATCCGCTTCACCCCAATCACGTGCTGCTACTAAGATGGCTTCGGTTTGATATTGTGCCATATTTCCCTCAATTAACCTACTTCTTAAAATAATTTAAATATGTAAGAGGCGTTCACAATGCATACGCCCCTATTTTTGTTTAAATCTATAAAATTTTAATTCCAAGAGATTATAAGCCGATCTTAGTAACTGGTGGTGTTTCAGGTATCCCGTTAGATTCAGTGCATGAACGATAGATCAAATATGCTTCAATTTGTCCGGTGCTTTGGAAAACTTCCCACATTAAATCCCGTAACAACACTTGACATCATCCCTTCGCACATATTTTTTTGATACGACCTTCCAACTTCCTCGCCTTATAAACCTCCTTCCTGTAGTATCCTTTTCTTTTATAGCTAAGCTTCACTCTCATCCGGGTTAGGAAGAGGCAAAGCTTTTACCCGAACTACACGAAAACCATTGACTTGTAAGAGAACGAAGCTGTAATCACCGATTGTTACCTCATCCCCAATTTCAGGACGGCGCCCCAATACGCCAAATATATACCCGCCAATGGTATCCTCTTCATGCTCTTCCAAGCGAATATTTAGTAAATCCGCTACATCCTCTAACAATACCCTGCCATCAAATTCATAAGTATTGTCAGGCATACGTTGAATTTCTGGCTGTATCAATTCATCGTGCTCATCCTTAATATCACCAACGATTTCTTCAATAATATCTTCCATGGCAACAAGCCCAGCAGTGCCGCCGTATTCGTCAACTACAACTGCAAGATGAATACGTTTTCGCCGCATCATCTGTAAAATTTTAGCTACTGACATGCCTTCGGGAATTACCAATATTTCTCTCATAATTGTCGTTAAATCTTTTTGTTCTGTATTGCAAAGATCGAAGTCCATCAGATCTCTAAGATGAATCATACCCATAATATGATCTTTATCTTCTAAACATAGTGGAAAACGAGTATGATGCGTTTCACGAACTACTTTTATGTTTTCTTCGTATGAGTCATCAGCAAATAAACAAACAATATCTTGACGAGGCACCATAACCTCACGTGCTAAACGATCAGAGAAATCAAAGACATTATCTAGAAGATCGCTTTCCATTTGGTCTAATACTCCGCCTCGGTGGCTGGCACTAACGATCATCCTTAATTCTTCTTCTGAATGAGCTAAATCTGATTCACTCGTCGGCTTGACACCTAAAAGCTTCAGGAAAAACCAGGCAGTATGATCAAATAGGGTAATCACAGGATAACCGATTTTATGGAATATATATAATGGCCATACTACCCAAAGCAGCATACTTTCCGCTTTCTGAATAGCAAGTGACTTCGGAATCAATTCACCGATCACTACATGCAGCAACGTAATAATAGTAAATCCAATGGCAACTGTTATGGTGTGTAGTACTAATTGTGATCCTGGTAAATAGGCAAATATTAAAGGCTGTAAAATAGAGGACATGGCAGGTTCCCCAATCCAACCTAAAGCCAATGAAGCAAGTGTAATCCCCAATTGAATTGCGCTTAAATACGTATCTAAAGAAGATATAATTTTTAATGCTAATTCAGCTCGTGAATTTCCTTGCTGCACCAATTCTTCTATACGAGTTTTACGAATCTTCACCAAAGAAAATTCCGCAACAACAAAAAAACCATTTAGTAAAACCAATAAAAAAGCTGCCAATAAACTTAGCGAGCTATATAAAGGCGACTCGATAGCGCATCTCTCCCTCAAAATATTACGGTTCGGCAGTGAAAACTAGTCTTAATGCTTTTATGCAGTTTTTGCAATCTATAATGCAAAAAACAATGTATTTAACTAGAAAACATTCAAAGACTTATCCCTTAATTTATTATAACCCAAATTGTCATAATAATATTAACCCCTTCCAACATAAAGACCGATTTCACCTTCTTTACAAATGATACCATCTTGTAGCATTTCGGTCAATAAAGAATGGCTATCACAATGCGACAGCCACAGGTAATAATTTTTTAATGAAGTTATAGGATTAACTTTTACTCATAACCAAAGCTTCGTAGGCTGCCTTCTTTATTACGCCAGTCTTTTTTCACTTTAACCCATAAATCTAAAAATATTTTTGATCCTAAAAGATTTTCAATATCAATTCGAGCCAGTTTCCCCACTTCTTTTAGCAATTGCCCTTTCGCACCAATCACAATTCCTTTCTGAGATTCCCGCTCTACATAAACCACAGCACGGATGTATAAATCTTCATTGGCTCTAGTTGTTATTTCCTCAATATCCACAGCAATAGAATGGGGAATTTCATCTCGTGTAGCATGAAGAACTTTCTCACGAATCATCTCTGCAATTACCAGACGTTCGGGCTGATCTGTAATCATATCTTCTGGATAATACTGAGGACCGGGCTCTAAATATTTTTTCACCTCTATAATCAAATCATCCAGATTAGTATGTTCCATCGCGGAGATAGGTACTACACCTACAAAGTCATAACAAGCAGAATACTTCTGTATGATTGGCAATAATTTGGCTTTCTCAATCTTATCAATTTTATTGACTACTAAAATTACTGGTGTTTTAACTAGTGATAATAATTCCAATATATATCGCTCGCCTCCACCAATATCCTCAGTAGCATCTACAACGAAGAAAATGACGTCTACTTCACGCAGCGTATTTTCTGCTGCTTTAAGCATGTATTCGCCCAATTTATGCTTAGGCTTATGTATACCAGGCGTATCAATAAATAAAATTTGTGCATCATCGAGTGTAAGAACACACATAATTTTATTACGCGTAGTCTGGGGTTTATCTGACATAATGACGACTTTTTGCCCAATGAGACTATTAATTAAAGTAGATTTACCAACATTTGGTCTGCCAATTACTGAAACAAACCCTGATTTATGATCCTTATTAGCTTCCATTATTTTTTTCTCCTGACAAATGTTTTTTTTCAAATGAATAGGGTAATAGCTCTTCTAGAGTAACAATATATTCTTCCTCTTGCAAATTAGTCATAATCACTTTACTAATACCAAATTCGGACATTACCTGTCTGCAAGCTCCACAAGGGGCTACAGGCCTTGCGGTATCCGCCATAATCGCAATCGCTGTCAACTCTTTATATCCTTCAGAAACAGCCTTAAAAATAGCTGTGCGTTCTGCACAATTAGACAAGCCATAAGAAGCATTTTCAACATTACAGCCTGTATATATCTTTCCATCTTTTGTTAATACTGCTGCACCCACTTTAAAGTTTGAATAAGGAACATAAGCACATTCTCTTCCAGCTTTTGCTGCTTGAATTAAGTTCTTCATACTACGCCCCTTTACTTTTTTAAAGTTTTGAAAAGAAGAGTATATACCCAACAACCAATGAGAATACGGCGGTAATCAGAACAGCTCCAGCAGCTACATCTTTAGCTATTTTTGCTAGAGGATGAAAGTCTGGCGATATCATATTCACCAGTGTTTCTACTACCGTATTGATCATCTCTGCTACTAATACACCCTCTATTATTACTAACAAGAGTAATATTTCATACTTTTCTAACGCAAACCACCAAGATAGAAAGCCTGCCGTCAATGCCGCTCCAATGTGAATTTTCATATTGCGTTCATGGATAGCACAATAAAAAATTCCCTCAAAAGCACTTTTAAAAGACTTTAGCAACCATTGCTTCTTTTTCATTATACACGAGTAATACCTAATAATAATAAAATATGCTCTTCTTCCTGACGCATTTCTGCTTTTTCCTCATCTGTCATGTGATCATATCCCAATAGATGCAGGATACCATGAGTTGTTAAATAAGCCAATTCACGTTCTAAACGATGTCCATATTCTTCAGCCTGCCGTGCTGCGGTTTCAAGCGAAATAATAATATCACCTAATAGAACCTCTTCTGGTCCATTAACAAATTGAGGATCTTCTCCTTCATTTAATGCAAAGGACAATACATCTGTAGAGCAGTCTTTTCCTCGATATTGTCGATTCAACTGATGAATGTAATCATCATCTGCTAAAACAACACTGACCTCAGTATTAGGCTTAATTCCATAAACTTCAGCAGTCTTATTTAACACCGATCTCACTATCTGTTCCATTTCCTGTGTTACTATCATCTTTTGCAGAGGACTGCTTATTGCTATTTCCATTCTTTGTTTTTCTCCTCTCCAACTCTTTTAATGTATCGGGATATTCAATTCGGGTGTGAAACATACTAGAAAGAACTCGAATAAATACATCACCGATTACGTTCAAGTCTTTTAATGTTACATTGCATTCATCTAATTGCCCATCATGCAAACGTTCACGAATAATTTTACGAACAGTTGCTTCAATTCGATTTTTATTCGGTTTACCAATGGATCGTACTGCCGCCTCACAAGCATCGGCCAACATAATAAGAGCAGCTTCTTTACTCTGAGGACGTGGACCTTCATATCGAAAATCTGCCTCAATAATACATTCACTATGCTCATTTTCGGTAGCTCTTTTATAAAAATAAGACACTAACATGGTACCATGATGCTGTTGCACAATATCAATAATAATCTGAGGCAATTTGTACTCACGGCACAAATCAACGCCGTCCTTAATATGTGAGGTTACGATTAAGGTACTTAATGAAGGTGCTATTTTATCATGAGGATTTTCATTCCCTGCTTGATTTTCCACAAAAAAGTAAGGACGTTTAATTTTACCGATATCATGATAATATGCTCCTACGCGAACAGTCACAGGATCTGCATGGATATAACCTGCAGCTGTTTCTGCTAAATTTCCAACTAGGACACTATGGTGGTAGCTTCCTGGAGCATCCAAAAGCAGTCGTTGCAGCAAAGGATGATTAGGCTGTGCTAAATCCAATAACTTTAAAGGTGTAGTGATATTAAAAGCATTTTCTAAATAAGGCAACAACCCAGTTGTAATGACAGAAGCTGCAATACCGCTTACAATCCCTTGTACCCCTTGCATAAGAATTTGCGTACTATTTAATTGTTCAATAAAACCCGTGGCACCAATCACAACAAAATTAACACCAGCAATAATAATTCCTGTTTTTGTCAGGCTGTAACCATGAGCCATCTTCGATACACTATAAACGCCAATTAGGCTTCCAATTAACACTGTTGATACGGCTCGTAAATCATGTTCAACAATAATGCCAAATAACAGTGCTAAAGCAATACTAATCACTACTCCCAGGCGAGCATCAATCAATATAGCAACGAGAAGAGCACCAGCAGCAATTGGAGCAGAAAAATCAGAATAATAATGAGCAGCCTTCCCCAGTAATAGGGTTACGAGTGTAATTAATCCTAATAGCACTAAATGTAAATCATTAGTATAAATAGGATATGCAAACCGATACATGTATCCTAAAATAATGATCATGACAGCTATAACAAAAATAGCAAGTCCAAATATACGCATTTCATTAACATGCCCTTTAGATAAACCCAATTCTTCTACAGCATGAATTTGTTCAGGAGTGACAATATCTCCACGTCTTACCATTATCTGACCTTTTTTTACTGTTTCCCGTACTGGCTCCATACTGTTTACAGCAGACTGCTTACGTTTATCTGTCTCACGAACATTTAAAATAAAATTTGGCTTTAATAGCGCTTGTCCAATTCCAGCTATTACAGATTCAACCCTTTTATCTAAACCCATTTCTTCTGTTTCAATTACAATATGCTTCCTGGCAATATCTAAGTCATCATCACGTATACCTCTTTGAAAAAACTTACGTAAAATGGCTTTAGACTGTTCTTCCGCATTAACCATTGACGCCGCGTCAAGATGAACTAATCCATCAAGAACATTATTTGACAATGGCAGAGATAGCTCTTGCTGTAATTTTTCCTTTTTTTGTTCTGCTGAAACTAGCTCCTTATTTCCTACCACCTGCTTTGCCTCGCTAAAAATCATGCCTATATTTTCTTCGGCTTTAGCGATTGCAGTAACATCTAAATCATAGACGTTTGCAACACTGGCTAACACTTCATCCTCAAATTTTTTCGTCTTAATTACATCTACATATGCAACCGTCCTTGGTGCTATTACATCGCGATCACTAACTTGTCCGACCTCAAGAGAGACTTTATCCGAGACAAAATCAGATGATAATATAATCATGAACAATAGAAAAAAAGCTACTCCTAATACAAATCGCCGTGCAATTGGCTTTCCATATATACTTGTAGGCTGAGTAAAAAGCTCTCGCAACTTATTATTTAATGATATCACGAATTTCAACTCCATATTTAGCAACATGAGATTCAATGTATTAATTAAATTTCTGGCAATAAATAACAATAAAAGTTTACCCCATTACTCTAAATCCTATTCTTGCACACTTTTTCTCGTCATTTTAAGACCTCTTGGATAACTATGATCATTTCTATGGATAATAAAAGAAGAAAGGGCTTTCTTAGGCATCTTGTTAGAGGATAGCAAAATGCAAGCCCTTTATATTTTTACCCTATCATCAATTATAATTTGTCGGTGCAAGATCCTCATTTTTTGTCGTTATACTCATGAATTCACCAATATCTTCAACTGTCTCCACATTCACTTTAACGCGAACTAAATTGTTTTCAGGCATTTGCAATACTTCAATATTTCTTGATACTACATGCGCCGTTTCAGGAATCAAGGATTGTAATGATGTAAAAGCCCTCGACTTACTTTGTTCTTTTGCTTCCTCTATACCTATTTCAACTTTCTTTTCGTCAAGCTCATAATATGTACTTATTGTAGATTCGACAATTATATCGTGATTCCTCCACCAAAAAAGCTTTTTCTTAAAGGTATCTACTTCCATCAAATCACCTGGTTTTACTGCAACTTTCTTTAGTTGGTATTCCTGTTGCCCAATTCTTAAGACAACACCAATCTCCTGACGACCTGTTCTTTGATGTACAGTTGTTAATAGTTCAGATTCTCCATAACTTTCATACCAGACCCGCGCTTTAATAATGCCTTTGGCTCTAATTTTTTGCTGAGGTGGGTTTATCGTAGTAGAATTCACCAACGCTCCTTCATAGCTAACACCTTTAATCAGTACATCTCCTTTTTTCACTGTATCACCCTTTTTAACAGCACTCTGTCCGGATAAGGCAATAATTTCCGTAATAACACCATCTTTTACTGCTATAATATCGGCAGGCTCTTTATCTTGAGGCTTGGAAATTGTTTTCTCCACGATTTCTACAACTGCATGTATACCGGTGAAACGAATTCCAACCCAAGCAACTTCAGGTAATATGATTGCTACTTGATTTTCAATATTTTTTACAGGAATATCACTTTTAAGCATACCAGGTTTTAGCCCATTTTCCGCTATAAGATCTCTAATTTGCTGAGCAGGTATCGCCTTATTGCCTATAATATCGATAAACCAGATATAAGATACCAAAGTATTCAGTACACATAAAAAT
>CAMKSY010000065.1 GCA_946415545.1 uncultured Pelosinus sp.
TCCGTATGTAGTTAATCCCAACCCAAAAAGACAGAAACCAACGTAGTTGGCCTCTCTCATATTTACCTCCAGAGAATCCCGAATCTCTCGGTTACTCCTTGGGTGCCGCATAGCGATCTTTCCAGAGTTCCATTAGAATACGGTCCTTTTGCCTGAGAGTTTATTGCCTTTGCTCCTTCGGCGCCTGAAACCAGATCTCTCCCGCATCCCTCACATGGATTATTATTAAATTGCGAATAATTTGAATTTTCCTTACTATATTTGAGTATATAGGATTGCTTTCAATCTGTCAATATCGTTTAGCTTATGCTAAACAAACATTTCCCGTCTTATTACTAGCCAATTCAATCCATCGTTTATCAATGCCCATACCAATGAATCACTTTATTTAATTAGTAAGCCTATGTTTCTATCTTATTACGCCTTTAATCGAATTATGACACTCCTCTCGTCAACTAGTATATTCTTATAAGGCTAATCATCCCCGCTAAACATTTGTACTTACATCAGATTTTCTGGATTTAAACCTTTTAGCTCGGCAACAACGAAAATGCCATCCTTACGAATGAGCCGATCATCAAACCAGATTTCACCGCCACCGTATTCAGGGGTCTGGATGCATACTAGATCCCAGTGTATCGCAGATCGATTGCCATTGAAGGCATTATCATAAGCATTTCCAGGAGTGAAATGAAAGCTGCCTTTAATTTTTTCATCAAATAACGTATCTTTCATTGGTGCTGTAATGTAGGGGTTTACACCTAAAGCAAACTCACCTATATAGCGGGAACCTTCATCCGTATCCAACAATTTGTTTATTTTCTCAATCTCATTTGCGACAGCTTTTACAATTTTTCCATTAATAAACTCGAGGCAGATATTCTCATACGTAAAGCCACCTTGAATCGAAGGGGTATTATAGGAAAGACAGCCATTTACGGAGTCTTTCACTGGTGCAGTATATACTTCGCCATCTGGAATATTCATGTTCCCAGAACATTTTATAGCTGGAATACCTTGTATCGAAAAATTTAGATCCGTACCAGGTCCGATGATGCGTACTTTGTCAGTCCTCTGCATTAACTCAATCAGAGGACTCATTGCTTTTTCCATTTTCTCATAGTTGAGATTGCATACCCTGAAATAAAAATCTTCAAAAGTTTCTAAACTTGTATTAGCTAACTGAGCCATAGAGTTATTAGGATAACGAAGAACACACCATTTGGTTTTAGGAACACGGATGTCTGTATGCACTGGCTTATTCCAATATTTTTGAGAAATCTGCATTTGCTCCGATGAAAGATCTGCTAACTCACTGCTATTTTCGGCAGCCCGAATAGCAATATACGCATCCATACGGTTCATACGAGCTGCTTCCCACTCTGCAATCATCACCAACTGATCTATACCAGCTCCTTTTAATAGTTCTCGGATCACTTTATAGTTTTTTACTGTTACAAAAGGGGTTCCTCCTACTCGGTATACTTCTTCTACCAATGCCTTTGTTAGGGGTAATCCGTCATCAAACATTTCAATTAAAATTTTCTCACCCTTTTGTAATTTAATCGAATACCCGATTAAATTCTCAGCTAACTGTCGAATTCTCTGATCCAAAATAACTCCTCCTCTACATGATGTAATCTTATCCAGCTTTTATAAAAAGAATTTTACTAAAATTTATAGCTAAGGTTGCTGATAAAATATTGTCGGTCATTGCTATCATTCCCAGCATAATTTTTCATATCACCATAACTCAAATGAAGTATTGCACCTTTCATTGGAACATAATCCACAGCATATTCAATACCTTGGATATCGTTCATGGCACTATTTTCCACAGCATAGGAGGCATCTACTGTACTCCAATATTGTGGATCAAAGCCTGGCGCTGCCTTTCTATAAATAGTACTCGCACTCCAAGAACCTACTTTTTTACGATCAGCTTGTCTAAAAGTCAGTCCCGTCATCCATGCTTTGGCACTTTTAACATTATTTCTGCCATATTCACCAACAACTGCAAGATTTTTAAATCCGTTATAGCCAAACCCAGCGGTCCAAGCCTTATATTCGGCAGCATCTATTTTTGTACTAGAATCCTTTAGATAGGATGCCGTAATGTCAAGATCTTTAGTTAGGTTGGTAGAAGCATCGGCAAAGAAATACTTTGCTTTTTTCAAATCACCTGCTCGTGCATAGCCGACCTGCGCTTTGATCTTATCACCAAAATCAAACTTAGCTCCATTCCAATTTTTATCAGTATCTACCAGCATACCTTTCCCTAATGTCAAGGGTAATCTACCGAAAGCGACCCCAACTTCACCAACAGTACCTTTTACAAAAGATAAATCAATCTTGGTATTCGAACTTCCACTGTCGTCTTTGCCGTCATATGCAGTAATATTGTTGCTATTAACAAAGCGAGTGCGAAAATTCCAACCATCGCCCATATCAACATCAACATTAAATCTTGTTCTAAAATTCACGTCATCCGAATATTTATTACTTTTTGTATACTCATATCGAAAACGAGTATCACCAGAAATCTTGACTTTATCAGCAAGAGCAGCAGCAGTTCCAGTAGCTGGTGCAACTGGTGTTGTTGCGGAAGTATAGACCCCGAGATTGCTTAGTTCAACCTTAAATTCTGCGGCTAATTTATCTATAGTGGCTTTTTGTTCTGTATTTGCCTTATCTTGATTTGCTAATGCCTTTCCAACAAATGTGGCCAATTCGTACCGTGTAAAGGTTTGCTTTTTACTGAAATTCAGGTCTCTATATCCTTCATAGATATCAGCTTGGACTAGTGTGTCGATTGCATCATATGCCCAGTTACTTGTTGGAACAAGTTCGAAAGGATTCGCGGCAAAAGCCGTTGTTGACATGCTCAATAAGGATCCAACAACTAAGGTTTTAAGTAAATTTTTTCTCATTTTATTCTCTCCCTTTTATACTTAAAAATAAAAACATTACACCAACTTGTGGGGTTAGCACCATATACAACGGATAAGTAAATGCCCTCTCGCTCAGTAATTAATACAATAGCTGATCCTAGAAGTTATACAATGACAGTACCGCCTATTGAAGTAATTACATGATTATCCCTCCAATATTTTTGTATTAGCCATTTGTAAGTTAACATTTTCTCCTTTTTCAAATAGTAAACATACTTTTGAATGTTTCGTTTAAATATTCAAAATATTCAATGTATATTTCCAATCGTTTTTAATGCAACTATTATGCCAAAGAATTTTTATGTTCTCTTCTTCTAGAGTACATTCCTGGAATCCAGAAGAATTAGCGATCAGCCTGAAAGTCAAGCCCGTCCTTTAGGAATCTCAGCCTTACGATACGCAATGATTTTATGAATCACTATAGCTCTTCCTCTCTCAGGAGTAGAGAATGTTTCTTTGCAAAAAAAAACAATAGTCGCCTAATATAAAATTAGGCGACTGCTCAATAGGATTTATAGGCATTTATTTGTACCTATTCATTAACCTATTATGTTTTTTCAATTATTTTTATAAACCTTAGATAACATTCCATATACAGACACAAAGTCGCAAACGTTACGATCAACGATTTGAGTATTTCCTTTCTAAAATTAGCTATACGACTTGTTTACAATATACATTATTTCTATATCATTATGATACTCATGATTAAAATAAGACTTTATGTAAAGCGCTGTGAGGTGCTGGCAGCACGAGCTGATCGACTAAAAATCCACTGTCGTGTATGGCATTGCTGCCAGCTTTAACGGCAGCGTTTACCGCTCCTACGTCACCAGTTAGCGTTACCATAGCCTTGCCGCCCATCCCTCTTGCCAAGCGAACTTCAATCAATTCTACATTGGAAGCTTTTACCGCCGTATCGGCTGCAATAATCGCGGACGCTACGGAATAGCTTTCAATTACCCCCAGGGATCTTACCTCTTTGACTTCGGTACAGCCTGACAATGCTGGGAATATACTGTCATGCAAATTGGGAAGTATAAATTCATCCACAACATTTTCAGCGCCGCTTACTGCCGCTCCACTTTGGACTGCGCTTTGGACAGCTCCCACGTCACCTGCAACCATGACAACATACTTGCCAGGACACATGGCTTGTGCCATGAGGATCTCTACGTTAGCTGCCTTTAGCATGGCATCTGCTGCTAAAAGACCTCTGGTAATATTCTTTAATTCTAATAAACCAATAGCACGCTTCATTTTTATGTCCCCCCTGTTATCCTAAACCGCCCGGATACCAATACTAGTGTCTACTCTACAGATCTCTCCTGATATACTGGCATGTAAATTAGCTCCTACCGCTGCGTCTTCAGGTATCATTCCAATCAAATCACCTTTTTTTACCCGATCTCCTACTTTAACAATTGGTAAGGCTGGCGCTCCAATATGCTGAGAGAGAGGCAACGTAACTTCTTTTGCAACTACCTCCTTTGCACTCAATGGCGCTTTTACATCATATTGAGCAATACCGAGACGGGCTGTCAAACGTTTAGTAGGAATTAACCGATTTAAACGGGTTGATAGAGCCTGCTGTGGTTTATTGTTATGAGGATTTTTTATTCCGGCTTTCCCCAATTGCTTTTTCAACTCTGCATTCACCCTGCGGGGAGATAAACCCATAGAACAGCCAAAAGTATCACACGCACCACATTCTGAACATAATAAAGCACGAGAGAAAATAGCGGACTCGCCTACCTGCCCTTTACCAATCGCCTGCATAATACGATGAGGTTCTAAACTATGACCTAACAGGTGGCGCGGACAAACATCAGTACAGGCTAAGCAATTACAGCATACTGCCTTCGCCCGATTGGCAATCATTTGCCATGTTGTATTTTTTTGTGTAATTAAGGAGTGATCTATAGGTAAGACCAAGATGCCTCCTGTAGTTTTGGTAACGGGTGCATCTGAAGTAATTAACTTTCCCATCATCGGACCACCATCAATAATGGCATAAGGGTTCACAAGTGCTCCTCCTGCCAAAGCAATCAGTTCCTGTACTTTCATACCAATGGGTACTTTTACTGTAATTGGCTGCGCCACGGCACCGCCAACTGTAACATATTTATCCGTTACGCCTTGGCCTTTTAAAGCGTCTGCAATATTGATTAGGGTTTCAACATTCGCCACGACCACCCCTACGTGGAGAGGTATACCGCCTTCGGGTACAATTCGTCCGGTGACTTCATAAACAAGTACTTGTTCATCTCCTGCTGGATAGATATCAGGTAGAAAGAACAATTCAATTTCCTGCTCACCTATCGCTTTTATAGCAGCCTGAAGGTTTTTCGTGGCTTCTTCGTATTTACGTTTTAGGCCGATATAACCGCGTTTTGCCCCAGTGGCCAGCATCACTGTTTTCAATCCTAAAACCATTTTTGTACTTTCTGCTGCCATGATATGCTGATGAGCTCTTAATAAGGGTTCGCATTCCGCACCATTAACAATCACAAATTCAACAGCAGCGTTGATTTTAACATGGGTAGGGAAACCAGCTCCGCCAGCACCCACTACACCTGCTGCTTTTATCGCGGCAATAATCTCGTCACGCATTTTCTATCAGCTCCCAAACTTTCATCGATCCACTGACTAAATCGCTCTAAGACTTCCAATTATACAATTGGAAGCACTAGAGCGACTAAGCCTAAAGGATACCCAGATTCAGATGAAGTAAAGACTCCATCTGAATCAAGAATTTTTCAATTAGACAATGGAGAACGCATCAACGAGAACGCATCGTCTTTGCCGGGTAAAGCTGCGTGGTGAGGTTATACCTTCACCTGTTGGACCAGCAAGAGTAAAGCTGGTAAAGCCTTCACCACCTACTCCAATTCCTGCATAGGAAGGAGCATTCTTGACAAAAATGGTCGTTTCAACGGCTCTGGCAAAACGAGTTAAGTGATCAACATTTTTAGAGTGCATCGCTGCTGTATGGCGATTGCCATGCTCTACTCTTACTGCTACTTCAATGGCTTCATCAATGTCTTTTACCTGCACTACCGGTAATACAGGCATCATTAACTCTTCAATCACAAAAGGATGATCTGCTGATGTTTCGCATAAAACGACTCGCACACTATCCGGTACATCAATACCAATTTTACTGAGTAGGTACTTTGCATCTTTTCCAACATAATCTTTATTAATACCATAGCTTCTTTTCGGCTTATCGGTGCACCCTTCTGCGATCTTTTCTTCCTGTACTGTCATAATAACGTCAAGCAGGCGATCAATATTGGATCCAGAAATCAGATATGCGCCATATTTTTGCATGTAAGTAATCAATCGGTCTGCAATGGATCCTACGGCGATCACTTCTTTTTCTGCGATACAAGGCAGGTTATTATCAAAGGAGCAGCCTGCGACAATATCCCGTGCTGCCTTTTCAATATCTGCAGTTTCATCTACGATGACAGGAGGATTGCCAGCCCCTGCACCAATGGCTTTCTTACCAGAAGATAAAACAGCCTTAACGACTCCGGGACCGCCTGTTGCTACCAGCATATTAATTCCTGGATGTTTCATCATTTCATTAGCTGCCTTAATGGAAGGATTCGCCACTGAAGTTAATAGGTTATTGGGACCGCCAGCTTTAACAACAGCGTCATTCAATAGTGTGATGATTTTTATAGATGTATTTTTTGCAGTAGGATGGGGACTGAAGAATACGGTATTCCCTGCTGCAATCATACCAATACCATTGCAGATAACTGTTTCTGTTGGATTCGTCGTAGGGGTAATGGCACCAATGACACCGTAAGGTGCCATTTCAATTAACGTTAAACCGTTGTCACCGCTCCAAGCCTGTGTAGTTAGATCTTCTGTTCCAGGTGTTTTAAGAGCAGCTACCTGATTTTTAATAATTTTATCGGATACTCTTCCCATGCCGGATTCATCTACAGCCATTTGTGCCAGAATTGTGGCATTTTCATAGGCGACATCTCGCATTGCTTTAATAAGAATTTCTCTTTTTTCTAATGATAACGTCTTTAACTCTTTATATGCTCTGCGGGCTGCAGCCACAGCCTCGTCAACTGTTTCAAATATCCCGCTGCCATAACCAGCTGGAGCTGCCTTTACTTCAGATTGCATTTTAGATAAAATTTCTAAGGTTATTTTCTCAATTAGAGCTTGATCAATACTCACATAATCTCCTCCTATTAGTATATTGAGTCATCTAAAACATGGGGTAAGTTTGCAAGGAGTTTTTCGACCAGCAAGACGGAGAACCAGATCGGTAAGGTAACAACAACGCAGGGCGGAAAACGACTGCAAAATTACCATTGCTTTTAGGTGACACAATGTACTACGTACTATCCAGCAGCTAGAGCGGCTCTAGCAACTATTATGTCTTCCTCAACTGTACCGCCACTTACACCTAGCCCTCCGATTACATGCCCTCCGGCAACAAGAGGAAATCCACCGCCAAAAGTGATAAATCTGCCATTGCTTGATGTGTTTAAACCAAAAAGCGGCTGTCCTGGCGCTACCACAGAGGCAATATCTTCTGTAGACATTTTTAAGGCAAGAGCAGTGTAGGCTTTATCAAGAGCAATCGAAATACTCCCTAGTAAGGCACCATCCATACGATGCTGTGCTACCAGATTGCCCCCTGCATCGACTACTGCAATTACCATGGGTACTTTTTGCTCTGCTGCTGCGATCAGTTGTTTTGCTTTTCCTAATACGCTTACGTGTTCTTCGACTTTATCCTGTGATTTTCCGCCTTCTAGTGCTGCTAATACCTTGCTCTTAACAGTCAATATGACTTCTTCTTGTTCTACACACCGAGCTAAAACATACAGGAAATCAGAAAGGCGATTTAAATATAAGGATACTGGTACCGTGACTTTTTCTTCTCTTTTCAAACGAATAACACAACGTTCTGCTCTCCGTACCATTGTTCGTGCCAGATCCAGTGCTGCACTGGCAGAACAAGTGCCAGGCGTTATAAAATAGTTTTGGGGAATCCTTTTTTGCTCCAGCAGGTCAATCATCGACTCAAGTCCGGCAACATGTGTCTCTGTAATACGGTAGTCCACAACTTCTATCGATTCCGTTGCCAGATCTGCATTTAGATTGATTAACTCTTTTTGAACAGAATCAAGCATGTTAACGGCCCAAGGTGATTGTTTAATTAAAGACTTGCCTAATCCCATAGCAGAAGTTGCTTCATCCACTGTCCCATAAGCTTCGACCCGTAAGCTATCCTTATATACGCGCTGCTTGCTAAGCAAGCTGGTTTGTCCTTCATCTCCCGTTTTTGTATATACTTTCATCCTACACTACTCCTCGAGTAAAGCTGTATTTAACTGGATCTTATTAGTTTGACTTTACCCCTGCACAAGCTCTACACCGTATTCTCGGGCAACATCCCTAGCCAGTGGTGTAAGAATGGTTCCTCTAGGAACCATAATGCTCTTCGTACCACTTTGTGCAGCAGTCTGTATTGCGGCAGCATCCAGCACAGCCTTTTTGTGATCTGGCTTGCTTACTGCTTGCTCCATTGTCTGCTTTACTGTCATCTGCTTTTCTCGGCATAATCGTTTTCGACTGACTGTTGCAATGTTGTCCACAGGAATAAGTTCCATACCAAAGCCTGCTAATTTCTGCAGATTTTCCTGCAAGGCTTTAATAAGACCTGAGGATGAGTTGCCCATTGCATATTGCATCCGCCAGCTATCTAGAGGATCGGCAGCATTATATGCTGCAACGATCGGTTTTCCCATCATTAATCCTTGCAGAATCAGCGTTGAAACCATGGTATCGGAAAAGGTATGGGCCACCTTTGCAGCTGTATTTTGAGTGAGAACGGGAATAATCATAATATCTACTTCCCGCAATGTCTTTCCTGGATAAGGCGACTGGGCAGTAACAATATCAATGTGACTGCCCAATGCCTCTGTTATTCTTTCAATTCCCAAGATTTGTTCAGCAGCTGCAGATAACACTACTGTTACCGTAGAACAAAGACCCTGTAATTTTTTTATTTCAGCTAAACCTTGTTCGAATCCAATGGTACCACCAGTGAAAATAACTAAAGCCTTATGGAGAGCTGGAAGGGATTGTCCCTCAGTAATAACAGGATTTTGTTGTAATTGGCGCAGAATTTCTTTTGTAACAATCTGCACCATTTCTTCATTGTCCATGCTACACCTCCCGGCATCGAGCTAGAGTTACCACGTCACCACTTTTTAGCCCTGTGGCGTTTGCCTCATCCGTATCAATATGAAATTCCAAACAAAAATCAGGCTTTACACGCACCAAGACATTCTTTAATATTGTCGATCTAGTTCCACTAGTCTCAACCCATACCCGCTCTCCGTCTGAAACACCAAAATGCCGAGCATCATCTGTATGCATGTGAATATGTCTGGTTGCACAGATCAAACCTTCTGATAAAGTAACTGAACCCTGGGTACCAACAATCGTTATACTTGCGGATTGTTCAATATCACCTGAATCGCGTAAAGGAGGCACAACGCCAAGACTAAATCCGTCGGTTCGCGAAATTTCAGCTTGTGTTGTTTTGCGTACAGGTCCTAAAACCCGTACACCTCGAATGACACCTTTTGGTCCCACCATAGTGACCGTTTCCGCTGCAGCAAATTCACCAATTTGTTTTAGATCTTTTTGCCGCGTTAAGGTATGACCAGCACCAAACAAGATTTCAATATGCTCAGCAGAGAGGTGGATGTGACGGTTCGATACTCCTACAGGAATGTCCATACTTCTTGGCTCTTGTGAGGTAGTCTTCTCCAGAGCCTGCATAACTTGTTTTACGACTTCATCCAATATATTTTTTTCCACTATCACACCTCAATCCACCTATTTTTCTTTATTCAAGACTGCTAAATCACTCTACTGTTTTCCCATTTTGCAAGAAGTATTAGCACAGTATCAACCCTAATCTGCATATATTTATACAGTCTTAGAGCTGACACTGTTCTGGAATTAAAACGCTCTAATAAATTGCATTTTATAAAGATTCGTCAATTTTAGGAAGAATTTTCTCAATATCGGTATGAGGACGTGGAATGACATGAACTGAAATCAGTTCACCCACTCGTTGAGCTGCTGCAGCTCCTGTATCAGTAGCTGCCTTTACTGCTCCTACATCACCACGTACTAAAACAGTCACCAAACCAGATCCAATTTTTTCATAACCTACTAATATTACATTAGCCGCCTTAACCATTGCATCTGCAGCTTCTATTGCACCTACTAAACCTTTTGTTTCTACCATTCCTAAAGCTTCTCCGCGCATATTATTCCGCCTCCTTATTATTTCTATCATAATGAATACAAGTTATCTTAGGGTCGCCCTTGACTCTAGGGCAAGCAGGATCGCCACAAATGTTACAATAACCGGATACTTTTTTTGATTGTTCTGCAACTGGCATTTGTTCACTCGGCTCTATCTTTTTTTTTTCGGCTGCTTCGATTTCCTCCTGCACTTCTAATTGCAGTTCGTCCACTGTAACAATTTCTTTATTTTTCTGAATTTCTTCAAACTTTTCTTTTTCAACAACTGAATTGTTTTTTTCTTTGTATCCCACTGTATCCTTGGTCGTTACAATGCCAGACAACGTTTCATGAGGTCTAGGTATGATATGAGTAGCGAATACCTTGTTGACCTTACTGCCAGCTGCTTTACCAGCTTGAACAGCAGCTGAGACTGCACCAACGTTACCAGTCAATTTAATAACTACCATTCCGCCACCTTTTGTCATCTCATAACCAATTAACTGTACATTGGCTGCTTTCAATGCCGCATCAGCCGCTTCTAATGCTGCAGCTAACCCAACGATTTCAATGAGACCTAAAGCGTTTTGGACCATGCTTTCACCTCCCCATGGTCATGTGCACTTTCTTGAAGAACCTTTTGGACGATACGGTAGACTATCTGGTATAAGTCATCCCGATTGGTTTTATAGCTTTCATTTTTTGACGGTTTGTCTTTAAAGGGAATTCCTTTTACTAGACGTGCAGCGTTATAGCAAAAATGCCGCCACTGAGCTGGACTCCCGGCTTCTTGCAAGGAAAAGAGCGGTTTTTGGGCAGGCAGCTTAACATAATGAATACACAGATCTTCCAATCCAATTCCAACTCCCACTCCTAGTTTTGACTTCGAAGCTCCTTCATACGATAGTGCTGCGGCATTTGTTTCATTACTTTGCACCACAGTATAGGGTATTCCCTCTTCTTCCATTCCTGCTTGTACTTCGCGTAACTTCTCTTCACCGCCTGGGTGAGGAGCTAAATAGATGAGAATACAAGGTTTATTTTGATCTGGCAGCATAGCATCACGCCTCTCTGTCAAGATATGACAGTACCAGTCCAGTAGCTACTGCATTGCGTGAGCCTTCGGAACCTCTAATATTTCCTCGTCCGCATACAATGCTATATTCAGCCAATGCATCGGTCACCATATCTCCTACTTCGAAATCCATGGCAGATCCTCCGACTAGTACAACAAACTCGATATGTCGAATATTGCCTGTAGGTGCCACACGACTTAAAGAACGAATTGCATTTGTTACGAAAACGCGTTTTTTAGCCTCCCGCCTTACGTGACGAATCTTATCCAAAGGATGAGAACTGGGTATTGGAACCATTTCTCCATCCTTTAGAATTACCACACGAGAAAAGACTTGTGGAGGTAGATGCTGGTCATAAAAACGAACGGTTCCATCTTCCAGCCTGATATGATATAAACTTTCGACTTTAGCTAATGGATATTTCTTAATATCCTCCGCCAGATCGAAATCATTTAACCCCAGTTCAGAATTGATCAGCATCGTAACCATATCACCGGCACCCGCCAAATGAATGGAAAAAACACGTTCGTCCCTTGTAATAATTGCCGCATCTGTTGATCCGCCGCCCATATCAAGAATTGCTAAGGGTTTATCCGTACCGGGAGTTGTTAATGCTCCGCGGATCGCCATATTTGCCTCAACCCCTGCAATGACCACCTCTACCCCCAACTTGCTCCGCAATTGGTTTGCAATTTCTTCCATAGGAAGGCGGCTTGTTTTTACCATAGCCGCTAAGGCCACAGCATTTTCTAGAGCAAATTCTCCTGCTAAACCACCTTGTACCTTTTGTGGTACGAAGGTATCAACAGCCAGAATATCTTGTATTTTCATATCACCAAGATGCTGCTTGGTAAGCTCACTCATAACCTGGCGAACTCTTTCTAACATTCCACTTACATGAGTACCGGCTTCACCTTGCACATCAAGAACCGGCTGCACTCTTTCCACCGTTTCCATAATTTTCCCAGCCCCAGATTCTACATCAATATCAGCTTTACCCTTTGATCCAAAGATGGTAATAAATCCTGCAGGGATGGTTCGTGCTTTTACATCACCTTGGGGGGTGCGCACAACAACCGCTGAACGATTGCCAATTAATGCACGAGCAATGGGTACCACCATTTTTGTATCGCCAGCTGATAACTCAAATACTGTGGCGATTCCGTAGGGGTTTGATAAGGTTCTAATAGTTTGTCCCGGCTCTGCCACTTCTACAGCTGCCAGCATCCCAATGGGAACCTTTTCTATCATTGTTACTTCATCCACTACGGGTATTAATTTCTGCAAACGATTTGCAATCAGTACTGCATCATCTTGACGTACAATGACTCCCTGTAGATCAATCCCCCGTGCTAATGTTTGATTCAAAATGCGAGCAGCATCTTCAAAATCAATATTTTCCGGGATGACACAAATCACTTTTTCTCCAGAAGTAAGGCTTTCCAGCTGACTGAAGGAAACGGTCTGCCCGACACCTAAGCCTACACCGCCTGGGGTAGATGGATTATGTCCAATCATTGTGGATTCTGTAATAATTGTTTCAGTAATCGTTTCCATTGCCAAGTCACCAATTACAGGTGTTGCTTCATTCAACCTGATTTCAGACAAGTCCGCCATTGTCATTCCAGATTTTTTTAACGCTTCTTCTAAAGCAACGACAATGCCTGGGATATTTTCCAATGTACCTTTTATGCCAGTAGTTTTGACAATACTACTGGTATAAAATTTTGTTACCGTTGCTGATTCCATTGCAGCCAAGCAAACTTCTGTTGTAGAATTCCCAATATCTACACCTGCAATTATAGCCATGAAAATTCCACCTTACTCCGCTCTGAGGCGATTGCGCCGTTCGTACACTCCTGCGGCCTCTCTTACAAAAGCGGCATTTATTTTTGCATTGTATTTCGTATCTAATTCATCTGCAATGGCTATTAATTCTGCTCTAGTGGACCTATAAGGACGAAGAGCATTGTAAATTTGCAGTATTCGTTCATCGGGAATGGCCGTTAATTCAGCCGCCCGGCGCAAATTGTCACCAAACTGGGTTCTGCCAACGCCATCTGCGATTTCGCCTTGCATACGCAGAGTTTCTGGGGCAATACGTACGTCTTGGGGTTTAACATCACCATTCAACACATTTGCTAGGGTAATATCTGAAAGTTTCTTTCCTGTCGGAGACTTTAATAACTCTGGTCTTTTGGTAGCTAAAGGATAGTCGCGATCCGGATTTAATCCCTGAGCAGTCACTGATGGAGCAGCCTGCGCGGTTGCCGCTGCTGGAGCACTGCTTTTCGTCATGGATTTTAATACTTCACGAACCATATCTTCAATTAATTTTTCTTGAGACATAACAATCACCTCCGCTTAGTTAAATTTCACTTCGATTTCGACTGGTTTAGCGCCTTGAATTACATGCTCCGTTTCTTTTATATGTAATACGGCTGCTTTTGCCTGAAATTTTGGTCTTGCCATTTGATCATTTTTCGTTGGAACTGGCACTGGAGATTCGCCTTTTGCATATTTTGCCGCATTACGACCAATAGCCCGATATGCCTGCAAATCAAGTAAAGGAGATTGTGAGAAAAGTTCCAGATTGCTAAGTGGCGGCAAATCTTTCTGGTGAATTACCGTTGTTCCTCTGGATTGTATGCCAATGGCAATTCCAGATCCACTTAACTTTGTACCATCATGCGCATCAAAAGCAACGTCAGAAGTGCGCAGCACTCTTATCACTCTAGCAGTTAGTCCTTCTTCTTCAATGCCTGCGATCATTTCACGCAATACGTCACTATGAGGAATATTCACAATGGTTTTATTCTGATATTTCCCAAAAGCTGGAGCCAAGGCAATCACTACTTCATCGGCTCTTGTGCCTGGGCGTGCTTCCCCTTTTTCCACTAAAGTCATGGGACGTCCAGCAATGGCAGCTGTTGCTGTACTTGTAGTAGGTTTAGGCTGTTCCATACCTTGCAGCACTTGCATAATGATTTCGCGAATCATTTGCTCGTTAATTTGCATTACAACTACACCTCTCTTTCTAACTTAAGCATCATAATCAGACGGATTAATTGCCTGACTGATGTTTTTAATTTCATTCCATCTTTCATCACTCATTTGGTAACCAGTTCCTGGACCTTGATAGTCATTACGGCTATTTACCGCACTAATAACATTAAAGTTTTTGTCCAGAATCGCGGAAGTATGTAGGTAATCTCCAGAGATTCTTTGTTTTAAAATGTTTAAGATATGTTCCGCCAAATCGGTAAAGCCAGTTTTTGCTAGTGCTTTGACGATATCGATGCCAGTAATGCCACGATTCATTAGCTCTTGAGCAGCTTTTAAGTCTTCAACTACATTACGTGCCGGTACATCTTTACTGCCGTGAGCATAGGTTGCAGCTTCCACTTCTTCATCGGTAATTGCCGGAAAGCCCAATTCTTTAAAGACTGCTTGAAGTCCTTTGGCAGCTTTATTACGAACTGCGATCACTTCTTCTTCTAAGGCGGGACGCAAACCGCCGTCTACTTTTAAGTCGCGCTGCACTATATTCCAATCATCATAATCATCAACATCCCAGTTTGAACCAGCAAACATATTATCATAGTTAGGTACACCGCTATAGCCTGAGCAGATAAAGTCTGTACCAGGAAGGAATTGCATTAAGGTACGGGCTGTTTTGCGAATATCCGAATGAGTAAAGGTTTGGTCATTACTGGATGCTACTTCCATGTCTAACATCGCTGCGCAAAGGTTTTCTGCCAATACAGCGCGAATCCCTGATGGCACGGCAGCAGGCACGCCAATACAA
>CAMKSY010000066.1 GCA_946415545.1 uncultured Pelosinus sp.
TAATAAACCCAAGCTCCATTCATTAGCAACAAAGCGGCCGTAGCGAAAAATACATAACGAATGCCAAAGGTACCTGCCATTTGTCCACCCATTACCGAACCTAAAAATACCCCCAAGAATTGCGCTGACTGATTATAGCCTAAAGCTCGGCCTGTGACGGACTGCGGTGTACTTTGCGCAATAAGACTGTTAACGGAAGGCAATAGCCCTGCCGTGGCCAGCCCCAGCAAAAAGCGAAGTACTCCAAGCTCCCAAGGATGCTCTACAAAAGCCTGAGGAATGAATAATACCCCAGCTACAATCAATGCTGCCAATAGCACTTTTTGCGGTCCAATCCGATCTGATATTTTTCCAAGTCGAGGAGCTGAGATTATACTTGCCAAACCAGAAGCAGCAAAAACCGCGCCTGAAATGACAGCAATATGATTCGTTCCTGAAGATAATTGAGCAATATAGACAGTAATAATTGGCTGTATGGACATAAGCGAAAGCTGCATGATCAAGGTCGTAATGAATAAACATATCGTTATCTTATGATTGGGGAGAAGCTCCCAAACCTCGTGAAAGTTAAGGCTGCATTGCTTATTTATAACTATCTTATTTTCTTCAATGAATAGGAAGGATGCGATAAAAGCAACAAAGCACATGCAGCCAATTGCAATAAAGGTTGCTCGAAATCCTATTATTTCTGTTAAATATCCTCCAAACAAAGGTCCAAGTAAAGTACCTCCTACTTGCCCACTGAAAAGGATGCCCATTGCCCATCCCACTTGTTCATTTGGTGTTTGCGTTGCAACTAATGTAATAACTGCCGATTGAAAACCAGAAAGAGCTCCTTGAAAAATCCGCAGACCTGTTAGCTGATACACATTATCCACAAACCCCATACAAGTCACAATGATAGATAACCAGAGACTTGCTCTTAGGATCATATATTTCCGTCCATACTTATCGGCAAATTTACCCCAGATGGGAGCAAAAATTGCCAAACTTATAAAGTTACTTCCGAAAACGATTCCCGACCATTTCGCAATCGCCGCCGCGCCATGGACACCAAGGTGCTCAATATAAAGAGGCAGCGATGGAGCCATCTGACTCATACCCGAAGAGACAATAAACACTGCAAACCAACAAACATATAAATTTTTCTTCCAAATCTCCATAAAGCACCTGCATTATCCTACCTTGTATTTTAACGACCACTCTTTTAGTCTACTCTTCTTTATTAAATTAAATTCCTGGGTTCCCTTCGCATAAAATATTAACTGTGGATAACCCTGTGAATAAGATGTGAATGATTGTGGATAACTTAATTATGACCTTATAGACAGTTCCTAAGCAGTTATCTTTGACGTTGAAGAATCGCTGTAGGTTCTTGAACCAAAAACGGAATGCTTCATAGAATAAATATGAAGGAGATGAGCAAACAATGAAAAAGCATATTATCGTAAATCTTACCACTCTTTGTGCCTCTTATTACGAAGATGATCAATTCATTAAAGAATATTCCGTAGGTATTGGCAAAGCCAATACACCTACCCCGCCAGGAAATTATCAGATTATCGAAAAGTTGATATTTGAAACGATAGCAGATGTAGACCTTGGCTCCCGAAGATTAGTCCTATCCTCTGATAAAACATGTCTGCATGGCTCATGGAATAGTCCGGTAGAAGGCTATGTCTCTGGCGGCTGTGTTCGAATGTATAATCCGGATATTGAAGAGCTATTTGAAAAAGTTGAAATTGGCACGTCCGTAATTATGATACCATAGCCATATATAAAATGTTTATTATTTTTAAAATGCTCCTAGTGAAATGGAGCATGCAAGATCAATGTCATCTCTGCATACCCCCATTTCTTAAGATTATTTAGTGAAAAAATCACAAATAAGATGTTTTCTAAACTTTCCTGGAGACATGCCTATCGTTTTAGTAAAAATCAAATTAAAGTAATTAGGATTGTTATGACCCATCATGACAGATAAAGGTAATACAACAAATAAACTACCTCACTCAAGTAAGAGTAAGGTAGTTCTTATGTAGATACGCTTTTTATTTTTCCCTATATTTATTGCATGGATTTATTTTCCATTTTTTGTTCTAAACTTTTATAATGACGCATATATTTTATAAGGGCAGAGTTTCGGCCTCTGCCCTTAAACCGAATATGGGAGGTGACTCTAATGCGTCTCGAGACGAAACGTTTCATCTTTAACGTCTCAGACTGGCTGCTACTAGTCTTGCTACGCATTATTGCCGAATTGTTCACCTAATTGCTCCCATTATTCTACCCGATCGCCCTTGTCAGCGCAAGGGCGATCAATGATTTATCATACGCTTAATCTATTCAACTTAGAACCTCCGCAAAAATAAAAAATAGAACCCTTTCCACCTTGCAATAAAGTCCTCAGGTAAGACTAGTCTCTTAACGACTTATTTAGAACTTAAATCCTGCACCAACATAAGTGGCTGACTGGCTGCCTGCCAGTTGATAAGCCCCCACATTTCCCATGCTGCCAGTGTAGCCAGCAGCCGGTTCTATCTTACCTTTTATAAACATCCCGCCAACTGTGATCACATTATGCCGAGTCAAATCAATTGTCGGTATCTCAGCTTTCATTGTAATTATGCTGGTCTGCTTTAAATCAATCATATTTTTATCAAAGATAAACTGCTCATCATCTGTCTTATCAAACTTGCTTACCTTGCCATTCACCATATACGTAAATTGCTGTTTTCCAATATCAGATGTACCGTCTAACTTTACAGCAACAGCACCAGGTGTATCCTTCGCGACTGGTTCTACTAAGACTTCTTTTGCTTCACCTGGTAAATAGACCCTTTGTCCTGGTACATACTGCAGTTTAGTATCGGTAACTGTCTTGACTGTCTCCATTATAGTTGGAGGCTTATTCTTTTCTACTGCCAAAGCTTGCCTATCACCTTCTGCTAAAATATGCCCTATGGCTAATCCTGTAACGATGCCAAAGGTTAAGGAACTAGCAGCAACAATACTGAGAGTTTTAAGAGTATATTTTCCGGCACCAATCTCCTCATTCATTGCGCGCCCACCTGCCAATCCGTTATCCCCCTAGCAATGGCTGCCGCAAACATACGCTTTCCCTCATGGCTTGCTAAAATGGCCTCTTCATCAGGATTTGAGATAAAGGCCAACTCAACCAGCACAGCAGGTGCATAGGTATTATTCAGGACATATAATCCTGCTTCCTTATCCACATCGCCGTCGGACCAATCACCGCGGATCGGCAACGCAGGGAATTCCCCTGCCATTTGTGCCATGATATACGTGGCCAAGCTATCAGCTCTGGTTTGTCCTCGACTAGTCCAGATCTCCATGCCAGCCGCTGAAGGAGCGGAAAAGGAATTACAATGGATACTTACTACTGCATCTGCTTCCCAGGCATTGGCTCGAAGGCAAATATCCTGCAAGCTGTCCGACTGATATACGATAACCTCACAACCAGCTGACCTTAAATAAACGGAAACCATGGCCCCCACATCAATAGCAACGTCCGATTCCCGCAAGCCAGATGGTCCAACTGCTCCTGGATCAGGATATCCCTCTGGTGCATGTCCAGGATTAATAAATATTTTAGCCATTACCGTTATCCTCCCCCTGTAAAATTGTTGTATTTGCTGTCTTTTGCATCTTCCTTATTACCGACACTTCTGCGTCTATTACCCAACCAATTAGTGCGTCAGGGATAATAGCTTTTCTCCACCTTAAAATATCACTGATCTGCTGGATTGCAGCTCTTCGCTTCTCTGTATTTTCCATGCTGCCGACAAACCGATCCAGCTCAAGGATGATACTTCGAATCGATTCTTTCAGCCATCCATCACGAAGTTTCGCAAACAATACGAATAACCCCATAGCCAAAACATTAGCTGACAGCAATATGCCAATAGCTATATAAATGATTTGTAAATCACTCGTTGGTATTGTCATCTAATGTACCCCCAATCCATCTAATCGTTTATGGGCTGATTTTGCCGATTCTTCCACAGCAACAAGCCTTTTATCAATTCCCTTTTGATCTTGATCTAACCGAAAAAGCATATCTTTCATTTCGGTAATTGCCTCTTTTAGTGCTGTTATTGCTGTTTGCAGAGGCTTAACGATTAAAAATTTTACTAATCCTGCCGTAAAACTAATGATTGTAATAAGCTGTACCGTATTGCTAAGATTTAATTCCAATGCCCCACCCCCAAAAATCAATTCTTATGTATCTACATTCCAGATTAAAAATAAATTAAACCCCTCTCTTTTATCCGTACAACTACTGCCAAATTTGGTTAGGTAGAAAAGTACTTAATGTAGCCTAATTTGGACTGCACCGCTCCATATAACCCTCTCCTTAGTTCCATGAGCACCATTTCGTGCCTCGTGCATGATATGAGGTCAAAGTAAAAAGCCTTCCGACTAAACGCCGGAAGGCTTAACTACTTAGGCATCTCTTTTGGCAAGACACCCTAATTAGATTATTTTGCTATACCCCATATCCTTTTTACATCTTCTGGCGTTGCTATTTCCCGCCCCATAGCTTTTCCGATAGTAGCTATACGCTCTACTAGAGCAACATTAGTCGCCAATACACCTTTACTATAATAAATATTATCCTCAATTCCTACTCGCACATGTCCGCCCAGTGCCATTGCCATTACTGATAAATTGACATGTTGAGGACCAATGACGGATACACTCCAAACTGCATTAGGCGGTAAGCTATCATACAGAAAAAAGAGGTTTTTAGGAGTTGCTGGTAAAGAACCTTTAACTCCTAATACAAAGTTGAATAACAAAGGTTCCTTAACCAGCCCCGTCTGCTCTAAACGAACAGCATTGCTGATCATCGCCGTATCAAATACTTCTATTTCCGGTTTAATATTCTTATTCAGCATCGTTTTCGCCAAATATTCGACAAGCTTCGGTTCATTGGCATTAATACTAGCGGGAAAATTAGATGATCCGGAAGAGAGGCTGGCGGAAAGTGGATTTAACACTAACGCTTCTGCCCTGGCCTCTCCTGATTTTCCGCCTCGTGCACCAGTGGATATCTGCTTTACAATAGGACATCCCGCCTCATCCAGCAACCGAACCGTCTGGGCAAAATACTGTAAATCACAAGTTGGGACTCCCTCTTCATCTCTTGCATGTATGTGAGCTACAGAAGCACCTTTCCCATAACAAGCAACAAGATCGTTAGCAATTTCCTCTGGCGTCACAGGAACATGAGGCGTCATACTTTTCGTTGGCACATTGCCAGTAGGTGCGATTGTGATAATTAGTTTTTCCATTGTACTCACCTCTTATTTAATGGATCCAATATTTTTATCAAATTCAATAAATCCGGCTACCATGCCTTCGATCAGTTCATCAGCCTGGTTCTTTGTGATAATTAGCGGTGGCGCGAGAAGGAACTGATCCCCATTTTCTCCATCCGCATTGCCATTACCGGGATATACAATCACTCCATGCTTTATTAATGTACTGGTAAGCTTTTCTGCCATTCCCATTTTAACTGGGAATGGTTCCTTTGTTACCTTATCTTTTACAATTTCCACACCAAGCATCAATCCTTTGCCCCGCACATCCCCCACATAAGAAAAGGGTAATAGCTTTTCCTTTAACTGTGCCAGCAGATACTCCCCAACGATCCGAGAATTTTCTACTATTTTATCCTCTACCAACGTTTTCACTACGGCTAATGCAACCGCTGCTGATAAAGGATTTCCCCCATAGGTGTGACCATGAACAAATACGCCAGAGCCTTGCTTAAAGGTATTGTAAATTTCCTCTTTCGCAATAACAGCGCCTAATGGAGAATATCCTGCACTCATACCTTTAGCAGCACAAATCATATCCGGGACAACGCCCCAATCCTCAATACTAAACATCGACCCTGTCCGGCCAAAACCAGCCATTACCTCATCAGCTATAAATAAAATATCATAATGGTCACAGATTTCTCGAATAATTTTAAAATAATCTTTATGAGGGACAATCGCACCACAGGCTGCGCCCCCTACTGATTCTGCAATAAAGGCGGCAACATGATCTGCACCCTCCATTTTAAGGGTTCGCTCTAGATCAAGAGCACAATCCACACTGCAAGTATCTTGACTTTTACCAAAAGGGCAGCGATAACAATATGCCGGCGCGATATGAGGAAAGTTTAAAAGCAGCGGCGTATATTTTCCACGTCTTTTATCACCCGTCATGGACAAGGAGCCAATGGTATTTCCATGGAAACTCTTCCAGCGAGAGATAATTCGATATTTTCCCGTTTTTCCATCTCGCTCCATATAATACTGCCGTGCCATCTTTAAAGCTGATTCAGTTGCTTCTGAACCGCCGGATACCAAATATAGCTTACCCAAGGAGCCTGGAGCCAAGCTTGCTATTAAATCTGCCAATTCTTGAATGGGAGTGGAAGTCCAGCGTGATAAATGGCTAAAAGCTACCGATTTTGCTTGTTGCACCATGGCATCAATAATTCGAGGGTGAGCATGACCTAAGTTTGATACAGCTGCTCCCGAACAAGCATCAATATACTTCTTGCCTTCTTTATCATATAAATAAATTCCCTCACCATGGTCAACCTCAAGATAGTTTTTATTTACATTACGATAAAATACATTACTCATGTTTCCTTATCATCCCTTTAGTTATATTTATTTTCTCCTCAGAGTGATCCTCTATTTTTTTAAACCTAGACTTATTTTTGACGACAGTATATCATATAATAATCAATAGGAAAAACGATTGTTTCATATGATTATAATCATTTTTTTATATAAGTAAGAGGAGATGACGGGTATGGAATTACGCCAGTTACAAATATTTTACGTTGCTGCCCAAACACTTAACTTCACAAAAGCAGGTTTGAAACTAGGCTACGCACAATCCAACATTACCGGTCAAGTTCGTCAACTCGAAGAGGAACTAAAAGTGAAGCTGTTCGATCGGATAGGGCGAAGAATTCAGCTAACAAGCGACGGAAAAAAACTTCTAAACCATGCAAAATGTATACTAGATCTCCATCAGAGAGCAAAAGATGATTTTGTACCTCAAGGCATTCGCGGTGTCCTAAACATTGGTGCCGCAGAAACGGTCTGCGTTTATCGTCTTCCTCAACTCTTAACTGAATACCGCAAACTCTATCCCCAGGTTGAAATACGAGTTCAGACAGAAAGCTGCGAACATTTCTTTGAATTAATCAAATCTAACACGATTGATATCGCACTGGTACTGACTGACAAAATAAAATCTACAGAAATGGTGGTGCAAACACTGCATGATGAAGCAATGACAGTTGTGGCAAGTCCGCTCCATCCTCTGGCACATAAGAAAAATATTAAACCTCATGATTTTACCGATGAATGTTTAATCATTACATTACCCGGCTGCGGCTATCGTCCTATGGTCCTCTCTTTGTTTAAAGAAAAGCATGTTAAACCTGGATCACTTATGGAACTTTCCAGCATTGGTGCCATACGACAATGTACCATCTGCGGTTTAGGTGCTGCCATCTTACCCAAAATTGCTGTTCAAGATGATTTAGAGCGAGGTAAGCTTGTCGAGTTAGACTGGACTGGACCAAAGATTGACGTAAAAACCCAACTAATTTACCACCATGAAAAATGGCTAACGCCAGCAATGGGCGCATTTTTAGAACTATGTGGCTCAATGAGGCAGTAAATAATTCTTTACACTAAGGCATTCGCGCCACACTGAAGCATAAACGACTCCGCAGATAACACTACATCTAAAGAAGCCTTCCAGCATATTGCTAGAAGGCTTTTATTACTGGAACCTCAAACTATTTTTGTCTTACAAACTTATGCCCACTCATTAGCAAATAGTCGCTATCTTTTACGTGAGATATTGTAATTGATTCTGATCCTGTATTTGCAGTCAGGATACCATCTTAAAAGCTGCAGGATGTTCTTTTCTTCACTTTTAATGACTTTATCCACTAAAGTAGGAGTACTCCCAATTACCATAAAACTCTCTCCATTCCGCTTAATTACTATGGCCTCTGGGCCCTATCATTAATTCCTACTGTAAATTCACCGCAGCTACTCGATCATCATATGTTAGGTATTATACGTTCATTTGAGGTGTATCCATGGAAAATGACTTATTACAGCAATCAATCATTAATCTTGGTCCTGATGTTGTCGATGCAATAGAGGTGTTTCTGTATCGAAACCTTAGTGCAATTATTTCTCCTGATCCATCTATAATCTTAACTCCTGCTTTTCGAGGAGCACTCCAAGCTGCCCTGAACGATGTAGGTATACGCCATAACATAGGTTTGCCTGATGACCTTAAAGATGTTTTAGATATATTTATTACAGATAATGCTGGCAGCATATCGGTCAGTACCACACCCTAATTATAACTGCTATGGTCCCAAACTCGTTTCTATCAGCGAAAGTTTACAATTAGATACGTTATCAGCATAGCTTATCCCGCCATTCCATTTTCAGTATTTTCCCCGTAGCTTAGGCCTAGGCGTTTGAATTTTACTAGAGCGAATAGGCTAACTTGCATATTTTCAATGTTTTTATGCTTTGATGTATATAACTCCTACTTATAGGGCATATTATAGTTAGCGACTTCCCTAGTCGCTAAATCTCTCCATATTCTTTTCTCTTAGCTCTCTTTCAGAGGGCTTTTTCTTTTGTGCTAACCATACTCTTTACATGTAATAAAAAAACTAGGGGAAAACTATAGTAGGAGGTGATTTTATGGATGAAAAAACGGTGATAGACGGCTCCTATACGCGCTATAGAATGCCTACTGAAAAAGGTCTGGAAAAAGATCTGGAAAATGGAGACGTGGAAAAAGAAGTGTCTCCCAAGACAAGTCCTAAAAGCACTACGGAATCCTATGTATTTGAACATAATTCCGTAAAGTGATTTTCTAAAAGGTCAGTCTAAAGTGACTGACCTTCTTCTAATAACTACTCTGATTTATTAGGATTGCTAAGTCAAGGATTAAATTAGAGAAATTAATATCTTTATTCACAAAAAATCCCCAGACAGAAGTCCGGGGATAAGAAGAAAATTTGCTTAACCATCAAACATTTTAAAGGTAAATAATGCAAATAAAAGTATCATTAACAGAAGGATTGGTATCGGGGTGCGATCATCGGTACGGTGGATTTCAAATAAATCAGTAAAGGACATTATGGTAATCCCCCTTTAAAAGATTTCGTTTAGATTAAACATATCATGACTGCATCGTTATTGTTTTTAAGTTTTTGTAAAATTATCGATATGAACAGTTTACAATTCAATTCTGAAAAAAACCTGAAAAGAATATTGGCATAACAACTTCTCTTGCCTTGCCACTCCACGAATGACAAATTCCAGGGCAGCCCCCTCTTAGCTAGAAGCAGGCTGCCCCTCTGATTGCTGATCTATAATGAGAAAAGCGCCGTTACGGCGCTTTTCTATTATTTTCTACTATGATCTTACTAGCATCAGAAGGAATGCTGGTTTTTGCATTCAATGCAGCATAGGCAGTTGTAATGTTGGGAAAGACACTCTTCTTTTCAGCATTAGCAATAGCATCATCTGATGAATTTTGTTCAGACATACTAGCACCTCCTACTAAGAGTGTTTACTGGGTTTTTAAAAATTATTCAGTTATCATAGCATGGGGCTAAAGGAGAAAAGGTTCTTTTTACGCCGTATGCAGATGCTTCCGATATTATAAAATAATAAATGCGCCTCACTCAATAAGAGTAAGGCGCACTTTAAGGAATACTGACTAAGCGACGGGCGGGTTTAGGTTTTTAGCAAGTAGTACTACAATCATCGTCACAGCAGCAGAAAAACAGAAGAAGAATAATGATTATAATGATAAAGCTAGAACCTCCACGTCCGCCACCCCAACCACCAAATCCCATAAATATTTCCTCCTTTCTGCATGACTGTTTTATTTATTATAGTTTATGCTTCTTAGAAGCTTTTTGTTACGAGTCAAGGCAAGGGGAATAGTCAGGGACTATTTTTTACGCTTCGTCTTATCGAAATCTTATAAAGTATAATAAAATTGATCATTAAAACCTTCACCATACCCTGTAAAATAAGAAAATCTCTTCTATTGCTTCCTCTGTCGGAAAGGCAAAAATGTAGGCTATTCTTTATCTTATGGAAATTGCCTGTCTACCAATTGTTCAATAGTTTTTCGCCACTTTGCATTCATCGTATAGTTTTCCCAGGTACCTTTGATGCTGTACCGCCTTATTGCCAACCGTCGATCTTTCCGATTAAAGTTTTCTCTTTTTACAATACGAAAGCTATATTCCCCAGGGTTTATCCATACTTCAAATACAGTGCACACCAACTCTGGACCAAAAATATGGTCCTGATATTTATAGTCATATTTAACTAATGCTTTGATAATGTCTTTTCCATCAAGTTCTATGGTTTTTATGCTATTCCTGTCTACATGCATTCGGGCCATTGCATTGTCATCCAGCATAACCCAGGTGCTACTGTGTAAATCAGGCATTTTCTGCAAATCATCTCTTTCAATTTCATTTGCACGCCCTTGCATTTGCACATCTGTTTCTAAACTATGCTTTGACCAAGATAGATCCTCTTGATATTTACTCTGACTAAAGCTACAACTGCAAAGAATAAGAGTAGCCATAATAAAAGCGATCCACTTTACTACTATATGTGAATTATGCCAGGTACCTCTCAAACTTTTACGCCCTCCTTTATTCTGACCAGTTAACTATTTTGCTATGTTGTAATAATAGCACTTCTTCTCACATCTTGTGAGTTCCTCATTCTAATCGTGAATAAAGAGAACACGGGGACATGGATTATGTTTCATTATTGAAAACAACATCCCTATCCCCGTGTTTCTATTTAGCTTGTAGTTTATTAAATTTTTCCAGTATCTCTCTTTCTTCCTCTGTTATTGGCTCATCAAGCTCAATATTGTGAGGTATTTTGTTCTTGTTGCCATCGATGCAAACAAAGGTCGAAAAACCCTCTGCAATTTTAATCTCTGTATTGTTTCTAAGAGCCTTCGTATAAACTGTAAGACTTGTCTTTCCAGCTTTCACTCCTGTTGATACAAATCTAATCATATCTCCATTAAAAGAAGGTCCCAAGAATTTCATCGAATGAATTTCAACTGCAACTAAATGATCCTTCTCACCATATTTGCCATATAAGTTAGAGGCTCCTAGAAAAGTTGCTTCAGTAAACCACTCAGCCATTCTGGCTGCAAATAAAGTTCCGTGATGATTCATATCTTGACCTGTCACTAATCGTGATAATGTGTAACTTTTCATCTTTTTCCTTTTTTCCTCCTGTCTTATGCTCGACTCTACTGCTCGCTGTTTCTCGGCTAGTACCCTACATTTATTATACCATAAACCGCTCTCTTCCCAGCAAGAAAAAATCCCGAGATGTAAACATCCAGGCATCAGCTAGACTTTACCCTGCCTTCACAATCGCTTTTATTAAATGTTCTATATCCAACTACCCCACCCCAAGACTTATTAATCGATCTATTTTTATACATTCTAAAATTGCAATAAATTTAACCTCTCACTCTTAATCCGTACAATAAAAAATAGAGCCTCCTGACTCTTAATGATTTTTAAAATGCTATGATAAAAAACGCCTCACATTTAAGCAAGGTAGCATATAGCCTCTATTAAAAATTTACTCGTATTTTTCCCATTCTTCATTTTCATATGTTTCAATATATGCGACTCCATACTTTGATTGCCATTCAACAACTTTATCGCGAGCTTCTTCGATCGTCGAGCCAGGAGATAACTCAAAATAATAGTAGTTGTTCCTAGACCTTTCATAAGCGATTACTCTAATTTTATTATTAAACATTTTAATTCCTCCCTATAGGAATAAATCGTTATTATCCTGTTATTTTCTTACGCCTTTCAAAATCAACTAACTCTCTAATTTTAGCATGAGTCATAATTTTTATTTCTCTAGTAAGGTCCCCTAGTAGTATCTCTATTTGCTCTTCACTAGCCTCAGCAAAGTATTTTTTCGTTAATTGTTTTAATTCTTCATAATTTAGCATTTTAAAATACCTCCAATTCTATAATAATTACTACCTATTCTTTAATACGAAAACGTTATGCATATTCTACCTTTTAAGAACATATGTTCGTTATAATTATAAATTTTATGCGCCAGTAAATCAAGTACCAGATGCTTACTTTTTAAGTTAAATATCATAAAGGAACTTAATTAAACGTGCATTTCCTGAACATAGGCTTTCATTAAGACACACTCCTTAAACTACGAACTGGATTTTTCTCTCTTATTAACGTAATGTTAGATCGGTACAAATAAAAGCATCACCTTACCAATTAAGATAAGGTGGTGCATCCCTTTGTAATCTCTTACTTCGTATAAATACAAGGGGACAGGGACTAAGTTTTCTTATTTTAAATAATGAAACTTAGTCCCTGTCCCCGTTTTTTCTATATGTTTTAAATTTGCTTAGAACCCAATTACAGCACTACATTTACAGCCTATTCCACACTAGGGATTATTCAATAATTTTTCATTGTAAAAGTTGAGTAATAGGGGCATACAAATAATGCTAATACCAACTACTGTAATTAATAGCCCGAAAGCCAATAAAGCAGTCATTAAGCCCCATATAGTAGACAAAAATCCAATTCCAATAGTAGGAAAGGCCATACCACTATAAGCACAAACAAAGAAAGTAGACATTACAAGACTTCGATTCTTAGAACTACTGATTTGTCCTGTAAGTTGAAGAGTTCCCTGAAATGTCCACCCTGTTCCTATTGCTTGAAATATCATACCCCAAGTAAGAATATACAAGTTTTGCATAGGAGCCGCAACAATCATAAACCAAGTTCCTATTATTAAGAAAAAAATTCCCATTTGAACTCTCAAAATTCTCTTATGAGGATAAGAAATTAATTGTGCCAGCCCCGAACCAGACAACATAAGAAAAAGAAGAATACCAGAAAAAGCTAAATTGTTAGAATGAAAAAGCACTTTAGTATAAGTAGGTATAAGAGAAATGACAATTCCATTGAGAGCAAGCATAGTAAAAGCGGCAGGACCGACAAAAAGCCAGAAAAATTTTTTACTTGCTTCTGGAATTCCCAAGGTAATACGAATCTTAGTATCTTTTTTTAATTGCTGATCTTTCTTTTCTAGTCTAGAAAAAAGGACGAGAGCACTTCCAAGCCCAATCAATAAAAGTAAATAAGGTAATTGATGTGGAATAAACGGACTATATTGAACGATTAAACCGCAAAGTAGAGGTCCGAACCCAAAACCGAACATAGTAAGTATGCTAGAATAATTTAAAGATTTAGAAACTTCTCGTTCACTATACTGAAGCAAAAGTGCATTACTCGTTCCCATAAATAATCCAACCGCAAGGCCTTCTAAAATTCGTGCAATGTAAAGCATCCAGTAATTAATAGCAAAATAGAAAAATAAAGCTGATAGAAAAGCTAAAATCAGTCCTATTCCACTTACCCACCTTAATCCTTTTAAATCAGCTAAAGATCCCGAAATCAAAAGAACAGGTAATAAACAAGCTGCATAAATAGCAAAAAGAGTCGTAATTGCTAAATCATTAAGCTGATAATTTGCCTGATATAATGAGAAAAGCGGTGCCGGTAAATTGGCGCTAATAGCAATCCATAATATAGCCCATAAAATTCGTTTCATACAGATCTCCTTTGACTTAACCTCCAAAAAATTTTCATGTAATTTTTTACCAATTTTACATTTTTAATCATAAAATATATAATGCCCCGTTTATCGAGACATGAATTTACTTAGACGGTTTTGTAAAATATACTTGATAAACAGTTTGAAAAATAGTTTCCAGGCTATGGATCAATTCATTTTTTTGCGAAAGGGTCATATTTTGGCATATAGTTGCCTCTAATTCAGCAAAAATATCCGCGCAGGGTTCATCCAGTGCTTTTCCTTCGGCAGTAAGATAAATTCGGTTAGCTCGGGCATCGACAGGGTCGGCTATTTTTTTTATTAATTTCTTTTTTAATAATTGCTCTAATAACCCATTTATAGAAGATGGTTTTATCAGAAGATATTCCTGCAACTCTTTCTGCGTCAGGCCATCCTTTTGCCAAAGACAATAAAGAACTCGTTTTTGCGAAAGTGTTATGCCTAGACTTTCTAATTTTTCATTGGAAACTAATGTAATTAAATGAGAGTTTTTTTGAATAAAATGGCCCAATTCTTGTTTTTTTAGCATCTCAACGCCTCTTATTTGTAATTTATTTAGGATCCTAACTAATTGTAGTGTGACTTTGTAGAAAAGTCAATAGATTCGCTTTTTACTTATTTTAAACGACCCTTATTTTTCTTCTTCTTAATCACTGCGCAAGCGTAATAACATACTAATAGCATACAAAACACAGAAAAGCCTTCCGACAAAACGCCGGAAGGCTTGGATTTACTGGAGCGGGTGAAGGGATTCGAACCCTCGACCCACGGCTTGGGAATTGGAAAACTGGATTTTTACTGTTTTTATGTAATACCACGAAGTCAATGAAATCAAGGATCCTGGCATTTCTTTATTTTACTCAATCTATTAATTCTACTATTTTATACTGCCTATTCCTACCCACGTTCCTACCCATATCAAATCCCTCTTAAAATTATAAGATACACATATTTCAAGAAAAGTAAAAATGAAATATATCTTATTATACTACCTTCAGGCCTACTCTTTATGAATAGATAACTCTAACCCTTTATTTAGAAAGTATCTAAATTAGAGATACACCTACTTCTCCAATTCAATTCAGACTCTAAACGTTTCATAAAAGAATCATCTTCTAAGTAAATTAGTCCATATTTTCCCTTCGTGCATTCAAACTTTTTAAAAAGATATGTAATATTCCCTCGTTTTATATTGCCAACAGAAATATAGCTTGTAGGTATGTAGTTTATTTTTACTTCTTTTTCTTTTATAAATTTTTGTTGTGCATAAATTAATATAC
>CAMKSY010000067.1 GCA_946415545.1 uncultured Pelosinus sp.
AATTTCTTGCTGATCTTTTATACGATTAAAGCTTACAGAAGATGCATGCAAAGCTTGTCTGGTTAACCAAGCAGTGCGTATGCCATACATGCCGTCTCCCAGAAGAGGGTAGCCGATATGAGAAAGATGTACTCGAATTTGATGGGTTCTTCCTGTATCCAACCGCAGTTCTAGTAATGATGTTTCTGAAAAATTTTGGAGAGTATGATAATGGGTTATAGCCGGATCTCCCTTTTCCCTTACTGCACGTTGATTTGCCATAGTAGGATGAAAGCCGATAGGAGCATCAATCGTAGCGGAAGGAGGATGAGCAATTCCCTTAACCAAAGCCCAATAAACCCGCTTTAACGTTCTATCCTTTAACTGTTGCTCTAAGATAAACTGGCTGCGATCATCTTTAGCAAAAATTATGCATCCAGAAGTTTCCCGATCTAATCTGTGTATAGGGCGGATAGTAGTCACTATGCCTTGCTGTTGGAGGTGGTAAGCCAGATAATTGGCTAATGTGCCTTTCGTAGTTTGTCCAGTGGGGTGAACAAGCTGATGGGCGGGCTTATTAAGGACTAGCATGTAATCATCTTCATATAGAATCTCAACGCTTCCTTCCTCTGGCTCCACTCCGTAAGTCATATCCTGTGCAATAAGAACGCGTAGAACATCTTGGGATTTTATCTTTCTTTGGAGAAAAACTTTCTTTCCGTTTAAGAAGATCCCCTTCTGTCTTGTTAGCTTTTGAATTTTTCTTCCGGAATACTGCAAAATAGTTTTCAAATATTCTTCAAGGGTTAGACCTTCATGTTCCTTAATGACCTTATAAGTTGCAAATGATTTCATCTGGTGAGCCTTCTTTCTCTGTAACAATTTGCTGGGAGGTTTAGTCATACTTATGTGCAAATGATACAATATTTATAATCAAAATTCAATCATGAAAGAAAATAGGATGAATAAAGATGAGTAGATTCCAGAAGAAGGAAGATACCTATCTGGGTAGAATAAATAAGGTACAGAGACCGTCGGATTATAGTTATGCTCATTTCTTGCCTGCTTACGGCTAGATAGGATTGCTTTCCAATCGTACATTATCATATCAGGAGGATGAACATATGAATTTTGATGCACTTTCGTATCCTTTTCCTTCAAAGCGCACTGTAGTTTTTGCAAAAAATGGAATGGTTGCTACTTCCCAGCATTTGGCGGCCCAATCTGGACTGGATATTCTCAAAGCAGGCGGAAATGCAATTGATGCTGCAATCGCAGCTGCTGCATGTCTAACCGTAGTGGAACCTACCTCTAATGGCATTGGTGGTGACGCTTTTGCCTTGGTTTGGGTAAAAGACAAATTATATGGATTAAATTCCAGCGGACCTTCGCCGCAGAACCTTTCTCTTGAGGCAGTACGAAGGCAAGGGTTTAAAGAAATGCCCCCGTATGGTTTTATCCCAGTGACAGTTCCTGGTGTGCCAGCTGCATGGGCAGAGCTGTCTGCGCGTTTTGGCAGTCTTCCTTTAAGTGAAGTGCTAAAGCCTGCGATCTTTTACGCGCAGTCAGGATATCCTGTTTCTCCAATTGTGAGTAAATATTGGGAAATTGCATTTAGAAAATATTCGAAATGTCTAAAAGGAAAAGAGTTTGCATCCTGGTTTACCACCTTTGCTCCCTTGGGGAGAGCTCCTTATGCTGGTGAGATTGTTCAATTATTAGATCATGCTGCTACCTTACAGGAAATTGGTGATACAAAGGGAGAGTCCTTTTATCGGGGGTCTTTGGCAGAAAAAATAAGTGAGTTCTCTCGAAGCTTTGGAGGATATTTACAAGCTGGTGATTTGGCTGCGTATAAAGCAGAGTGGGTTCAGCCAATTAAAGTTGCCTATCGAGGTTATGAGGTATGGGAAATGCCGCCTAATGGCCACGGATTGGTTGCTCTTATGGCATTAAATATATTAAATGGCATACAGCTTGAAGGACAAAATCCTACAGATGCTTATCATAAACAAATCGAAGCCATCAAGATTGCTTTTGCTGATGGACAAAAATATATTGCCGACCCTAAGAATATGACAATACGAGTTTCGGATTTGCTTTCAGAGGGTTATGGACTGGAACGAAGAAAGTTGATTGGAGATACTGCCATACTGCCAGAAGCAGGCAGACCTGATTCTGGAGGAACGGTATATTTAGCCGCAGCAGATAAGGCTGGTAACATGGTATCGTATATTCAAAGCAACTATATGGGCTTTGGCTCTGGCCTCGTTGTGCCGGGAACGGGTATCAGTCTGCATAATCGTGGTAAAAATTTTTCCTTAGATCCCTTTCATATCAATCGGCTGGAAGCTGGGAAAAAACCGTATCACACCATTATTCCAGGTTTTCTTACGAAAGATAACAAAGCCCTAGGTCCATTTGGTGTTATGGGAGCCTTTATGCAGCCCCAGGGGCATGTCCAGCTGCTGGTAAATATGTTCGACTCTAAATTAAATCCCCAAGCGGCTTTGGATGCACCTCGCTGGCAGTGGAAGGAAGGTAAAAACATTGATTTAGAGCCTGGTTTCCCATTATATATAGCAGAAGCATTACAGGAAAAAGGTCATATTGTTAATTTGTCTCTTGAAACTGGCAGCTTTGGACGGGGGCAAGTCATCGTAAGAAAAGAAAATGGTACGCTTGCTGGAGGAACGGAAGGTCGTGCTGACAGTGCAATAGCTGCATGGTGAATGAGAAGAGATTTTTGCGTCATCATCTGTATTTGACATGGAGCCACTGTTGCTTATATAATCATTATGTAGGATAGTAGTAGAAAGTAAGTAAGATGGTGTTGTAGGAAGGCAGAATGGTGAATGGAACAATGTGCACTCCTAGTTGGGGGTGTTTTTTGTTTTTTGCCAAATATTGCACATGTATAGTAGGAAGGTAGGATGGAAAAGATGAATATTCAATTGGTTATTATTATTAGTTTTGTTTGGAATTAGTTTTTATGTAAAGCGAAGGACCGAGAGCAGTACAGGTTTTTTATTTGCAGGTCGAAAGCTCACCACGTTGCTGGTTGCTACTAATATTGCGGGTACGGCGATTGGTGCTGCTTCGACAATTGGTGTTGCAGAAAATGCATATCAGTTTGGCATTGCTGCTGGATGGTATAATGTCGCTTGGGCTGCAGGAGCCGTATTAATGGCAATGGTAGCAGCTGAGAAATACAGAGAAATGGATTGTACTACGATTCCGGAATTATTTGAACGCTATTATGATAAAAAAGGGCGAGCCATTAGTGTCTTAGGGATGATTACGATTCAACTGGTAATCACCTCCTTGCAGTACATTGCTGGCGGAGCGATTTTATCTTCTCTTTTGCCTAGTATATTTTCTTTTCAGGGTGGCATGATAACCAGTGCCATAGTCTTTATTGGAACGACTCTAATCGGTGGATTATGGTCGTCAGGCTTGTCGAATATTTTAAGTGTAACTCTGATTTATATTGGTGTGCTGATCAGTACGGTGACGACAGTTTCCAATCAAGGCGGTTTGAGCAGTATGGCTGCTGCTTTGCCTTCTAATATTGACTGGTTCAGCCCTCTTGGAGGCTTGGGGCTGGCTACGATTATTGGCTGGTTTGCCGTCATGATGACCCAGACGATTACTGCTCAAGGACCCGTACAGGTTGCTTGTTCAGCCGTTGATGGCAAGGCTGCGAAGAGAGGATTCTTGTGGGGAGCTCTTTTGATGTTCCCAGTTGGCTTCTCCTGCGCTATTATGGGAATGGCTGCTAGAGTTGCTCATCCGGGTATGAACGCTACATTGGCCCTTCCTCAGATGATTATGGGGCTGGATCCTATTGTATCTGGTTTGACACTGGCGGCACTTTGGGCAGCAGATGTTGCGACTGCTTGTCACATATTGCTTGCGGCAGGAACCTTATTTTCTCAGGATATTTACAAACGTTTTATCAATCCTAGTGTAAGTGATAAGAAATATACGATTGTGAATCGCTACTCCATTCTAGGGTTGGGAGTTCTTACCTTATGGTTTGCATTTAATGCTGTAGGTATTGTTAAGACGATGCTGATTGGCTTAAGCTTGACTACCGCTTTTACATTGGTGTTTTTGTTTACCATGTTTGCACCGAGTCTTTGCCGTCGTAATTCAGCATTTTATACTACGCTGGCAGGTATGATCGCATTGTTCGCTTGGCAGATGTTCCCGGCAGTTCAAATTTTTGCACATCCCATTTATATGGAATGGTTGGTTTGTCTGATTACGTTCTTTATCGTAGCTGTAGTTGATAAAGAAAAAATTAAAGTTGTTGAAAAGAAGGCGGTTGCTTAAAGTGGAAATTACGAGTATTGATGTGGGAAGAGCGGCGATGGCTATGGCAATTAGTGAAGATCGGCAAGATGAACAAGAAATTCGTCAGCGCCTAAATGCTCGTGGTATCACTTCAGTCGCTGTTGATTTTGGTGGCGAATATTTACTATCTGTCAAGAAAATTATTGAACGTGCAGTAGTAGCAGCCCAGCGCCAGAAGTTGGTGAGTACCAATCATGTAGGTGAAGGCGCGGTGGCTGGTGCCACTCATGCGGCTTTGGAGCAAATTACGTCGAAAGCCTCTGGATTGAATGTGGGCGGAAAAATCGGAATTGCCCGTTATGGAGAACATATTTGTGTAGCAATTTACTTTGGCGTAGGTGTATTGAATCTTAATGAAGTAGCGGTAGGATTGGCTCATCGTTCTTTGCCATTAGGAGAAGCATAAAAAATATTTTTGTGTTTCTACAAAATTTACGAAATGTTTACAAGACAGTGCTAAGAATACGTGGTACTATGATAGTGGACAATCTATTATTAGGTTTGTTAAAAAGTGAATTTTACTTAATCCTAAAAGATGGATAGAAAAAAGGAGTGTGTATTATGTGTGGTTGTGAGGAAAAAGATCCTGAATTGACGGATGAGATTCCAGTGTTGTTTACGGACGATATTGAACTTCTCGAAGACCGTATAGCGGATGTTATTATTGCTATGGGACTGCCGGAAGAACAGACTGGGGCAGTACTAAGACTAATGAGTGACGCGTTAGAAGAACATCATTCCAATATTCTTGACACCTTTGAATACATTATCGCAGACGAAGATGACGAGGAAGGAATCAGCGAATAATCTCGCTGGTTAACCGCATCGTTAGAAGACCCTTTATCACCACATTGTGGTGATAAAGGGTCTTCTTTTTATATTTCAATAACGTCACCCTCATGATGTAATCGTGCTGCTATCTCATGAGAGATTACTTTTTTATAACTTATAAACAACCTTTCCTAGGACTTGATTCTTTGGCACAGGGCCGATATAGCGACTGTCACTGCTATTGTTTCGATTATCACCCATGACAAATACATGATCCTCGGGAACGATGATTACATGATCAGAAGTATAGCGCATAGGTTCTTTCGTATACGGTTCATCCAGGGCGATTCCATTTCGATATACTTTATGGTCTTTAAATTCTAATGTATCACCTGGTTTGCCAATGACTCTTTTTACCCAGACATGATGATCAGGCTCGTTGATCAGTTTCGTCATTGTTAAATAGGTATGCATAGGATCAATTAAATCATCTCTCCAAGTTCTTTCTCGCTGTACACGGCTGTCGATGATAATGATATCGCCGTATTCAGGCAATTGCCCTAAGGTATGAGGTATTTTAGAAACCAATAGATAATTGTTGCTTTGCAGGGTAGGTTCCATAGAGCTGCCTTGAACTCTCGTAGGGTGGAACAAAAAGGCATTAATGAGCAATGCGCAGGTAAAGGCAATGACAAGACTGTAGACCCAGTCATAAAGTTCTTCTTTTATATTCATAGAGCTGCTCCTTATTTTGATAGGTATAGTGGATAATGAATTTTTTGTCCAATAGCAAACAATCGATATAGCAACACAATACTACTATAGAATGTTATAAAAAACAATAGTAAGTGAAGATTTGTGATGGTTTTCGAATTTTCAGTTAAATACTGTGGTTTATAGATATGGACGATGTAAAGCAGGGATGATATACTATAATAAATAAATAGCAAAGATGACACTTGGATTTCATCTACAAAGCAATGGCGCTAAAGACGTAAGTTTTTTAGTGCCATTTTTAAAGAAAAGTTCAGTGTAATCAAAAGAAATAAGTAGTTAAGTTTCTTATATTAAGGAGGAAAACTATGTTTGCATTAAACTTTCAGTCATCACATCATGAGGAGCTTTTGCAGAATCGGGTTAAGAACTGTACTGTCCGATTAGGGGATTTAAGGGATGTTTATCCTGAGAATTCTTTAGTTTGGATTACTTTTGGAAAAAAATTAAGTCCGAGAAGAAAATTATATCAGGCGATTATTGATAAAATATTGATAAAGAAATTTTCTCAATTAACTGCTGATGATTTGATTCATCAAAATCCAAGTATTTCTACCACTGAGGAACTGATTAAATTTTTCGAAACCTTGTATTGCAAATCGATATCACCTAACGATATTGTAAGTGTTATTTACTTTTCAGAAGTAACCGAGTAAAAGAGGTGAATGAATGCAGCGAAGGTATCGTATTAAATGGCAGAAGCATTTAATATGATACCTTTTCTAATTTTTCTCCATTCTCTTCCATCTATGAAGGAGTTATAATCTTTTCGTTGAAAGAATGAAAGTGCAGGCAAAAATATAAAAGTATGAACCACTAAGGTGCAGTACTGCTCATGTAGCAAACATAGGACAGCATAAAGAATGTAAATAAAACTTTTGCATCTTTATGGTTCGATTATTTTAAAATTACCAGGCTTTATTAAAAATAAGGAGGTCGAATCGTGAGTGTATTAGTTTTAGGGGGAGCGGGATATATCGGTTCTCATGCAGTATATCAGCTAATCGAAAAAGGACATGAGGTAATTGTGATTGACAACTTGCAGACTGGTCATAAGCAAGCTGTTCACTCCAGTGCAACCTTTTACAAAGGGGACATTCGTGACAAAGATTTTTTAAGAAATGTATTTTCCAAAGAGAGCATTCATGCTGTAATGCATTTTGCTGCTAACTCTATTGTAGGAGAATCCATGGAGAAGCCTCTTAACTATTTTAATAATAATGTATATGGGGCACAGATTTTGTTAGAAGTCATGAAAGAATTTGATATTAAAAATATTGTGTTTTCTTCTACGGCAGCAACCTATGGTGAACCTAAGCAGGTACCGATTACAGAAGATATGGCGACGAATCCAGGCAATCCTTATGGTGAAAGCAAGCTGGCCATGGAAAAAATAATGAAATGGTGTGATGCTGCTTACGGCATTAAGTATGTATCCCTCCGGTATTTTAATGTAGCAGGAGCCAGGCGAGATGGAAAAATTGGTGAAGATCATAAGATGGAAACTCATTTAATACCCCTTGTACTTCAGGTTGCATTAGGACAAAGAGAATGTATTACCATTTTTGGTGACGACTATCCTACTGCGGATGGCACTTGCATTCGTGATTACATTCATGTTGAGGATTTAATAGAGGCTCATATTTTAGCCATGAATTATAGTATCAAAGAGAAAAAGAGTAATATATTTAACCTTGGCAGCAGCCAAGGGTTTTCCGTCAAAGAAATTATAGAGGCTGCCAGAAATGTAACCAATCATCCCATTCCTGTGAAAATTGGTGAAAGAAGAGCAGGTGATCCGAGTACCTTAATTGCATCTTCGCAAAAAGCGAAAGAAATATTAGGCTGGCAGCCAAAATGTATGCTCGTTCAGGATATTATTGGAGATGCCTGGAATTGGCATCAACATCATCCACATGGATATAATGGCTAAACAAAAGGTAAGGGAGATTCACATGAATATATCTCAAATAATCCAGCAATTAATTGATTGTGTGTTAAGATTGGGATTTATTGAACAAGAGGATGAAATATATATAAGAAATCAAATCTTATACCTTATAGCAAATCATGAATTTAAGGTGCCGGAGCAGAGTAAAGATGATGGGGATATACCTGACTTGTTAGAAAAAATAGTAGATTATGCTTGTGAGAATGGAGTTATTAACGATCTATTCGATGAAAAAGAAATATTAACCAGCAATATAATGAATTGCTTTATGCCAAAGCCTTCTATCGTAAACCAATATTTTTATGAGAGATATAAAAAAGATGCACAAGCAGCCACCGATTATTTTTATCAATTGAGCAGAACCAGTAATTATATTCAGACCAAAAGAATTGCAAAAAACATGAGTTATAAGTATCCTACGGAGTACGGCGATATGGATATCACCATTAATTTATCTAAGCCTGAGAAAAATCCTAAGGATATTATGCAAGAAAAGAGCATGAAAAGCACAAATTACCCTAAATGTTTATTATGTATTGAAAATGAGGGATATGCAGGAAGAGTTGGATATCCTGCTCGAGCCAATCATCGCTTGATTCGCCTTACCCTAGGAGGGGAGCCTTGGTATCTGCAATATTCACCTTATGTTTATTATAATGAGCACTGCATTGTGCTTTCTAAAGAACATCGTGATATGAAAATTGATCGCCAGGGATTATTGCGTTTGGTATCTTTTGTCGAGCAGTTTCCCCATTATTTTGTGGGCTCTAATGCAGACTTGCCAATTGTAGGAGGATCTATTTTATCCCACGATCATTATCAAGGCGGCAGATATGAGTTTGCTATGGCAAAAGCAGCGGATGAGTGTCTTTTTGCATTGCCATCTTTTCCTGATGTGAAAGGTGCAATTGTGAAATGGCCGATGTCTGTGATTCGTTTAAGAAGTCAAAAGGCCGAAGAGCTGGTAGACGCTGCTGCCTGTATTCTAAAGTCTTGGAGAGAATATGACGATCCAACTTCAGATATCTATGCATATACAGGAAAAACACCCCATAATACGATTACACCCATAGCCAGAAAGCGTCAGAATGTACTGGAATTGGATCTTGTATTACGCAATAATCGTACCAGTGATGAACATGTCTTAGGAATCTTTCATCCTCACAGTGATGTTCAGCATATAAAAAAAGAGAATATTGGCTTAATTGAAGTAATGGGATTGGCAGTTTTGCCTGCACGATTGATCCCTGAACTTAAGGAAGTAGAAAAGTATATACTTGGTAAGGAACATGAAATTGCAGAATATCACAGAGACTGGGCGGAACAGCTGCGTCAAAAATATAAAGAGCAAGCCCATACAGAGAACATTGGAGATATTATAAAAAAAGAAGTTACGTTTAAATTTATGCGGGTTTTAGAAGATGCAGGCGTTTTCAAACGCAATGAGCAGGGCATGGCTGCATTTATACGATTTATAAACCAAGTAGGTTGTAAATAAAAAATGCAGATCTTCCAAAGAGCCTACAAATGGAGCAGTTGTATTTTTTTCCTGAAAATAGTTAGAATGCCCTAAAAAAAATAGTTAATACTATGGATAATAACCTCGTAAAAAGGAGGCAATCCATATGAAACATTTGGCTCATAAACGTATTTTACACTTAAAAAGAAGGTATAAGCATATTGCAGCAGCATTTGCTGGAGCAATTCTTATATCATCGGCATTATTGCCTGGTATACCTGTTTCTGCCGCTCATGCTGCAATGAAGTCGAATGTTGGCAATTCCCGGAATACCAGTGTAGAAAAAATGGAACATGAAAATCGCGTTAGGAGTTTTGAAGGGAAGAATGGGAAACGAAACACGAGTGAAATAAAAAATACGATTAGAGAAAATCTTAGAATGAGTAAAACCCTCCACGGGAATTTTTCGCCCCCACCACATGAAAGTAAAAATCAGATAGCTGCCCAGCTTAGCTCTGAAAAAGAATCAAAAATACCCTCTCCATCCAATCAAAAAGAACAGACAAATCATCCAACCCATCTATCGAATCCTCCCTCTTCATCTTCCAAAGAAAAAAATACTTCAATAAAACCAGAGCCGGTAAATAAAACAACACCTAAGAAGGCATCTCCAATAGTTTCTCCTGAAACAAAAGAGAAGCAGAAGCCAGAGGAAGCAAAAAAAGAATCGCAAAAGTCACAGGACAATACTGCTTCTAAAGAAAATACAAAGAAAAAGCAATCCAATAATGCGCCCAGTAAATATGAAAAAGTCTTAGATATTAAAGCGACAGCCTATTCTCCAGGTCCTTTAGATAATGATCAATGGGGCGATAAAACCTATATGGGAACAACCATTCGTCCAGGAGTTGTTGCTGTAGATCCAAAGGTAATTCCTTTGGGGTCACGCTTATATGTTGAGTATCCGGATGGACGTGGTGAATATGCAGTAGCAGAAGATACTGGTGGTGCTATTAAAGGTAATCGAATTGATATTGCCATAATGAATCGGGATAAAGCCACAGAGTTTGGTATAAAACCAGTAAAAGTATATGTGGTAAATACCCCTAAAGAATGAATAGCAATGTAAATAACCTGACTTCTAGATGAAGGTCAGGTTATTTTTTTAGGTAACAAGCGAATGGAAATGAGAATGTGTTATAATGAAATAAAATTGTTAAGAAGTGAAAATACAGCTTTAGAACTAATTATGAAGGAAAAGATCTTGATTTCAGGATTAGAATAGTATATGATTACAAATTGTTGAGATGTGTAAGTTATTAGCACATAAGGACTTATATGTAAAAGCAGAGGCGAAAAATGAGAATGAAAAGTAATATACCCGTATATGAGTCCATTGCAATGGATGTAGCGGAACGGATTGTTAATGGTGAATTTGCTGTAGGAGACAAGATATCAGGACGTACATTGCTTGCCAGTCAGTACAATGTTTCTCCTGAGACCATACGCAAGGCCATGGGGCTATTAGGACAGGCCAATGTTGTTGCCGTATCGCAAGGAAAAGAAATTCTAGTACAATCCCAAGAGCAGGCTGAAGAATTTATAAGACATCATCTGGCTATGCATTCAGCGTATTCTTTAAAGCAAGAGTTAGAATTTTTAATGGAAAAGAAAAACGAAATCAATAGCCGTTTTGATGAAATTATCGTGCAAATTACGCGTTATACAGATCGGCTGAGAAATTTACAACCCTTTAATCCTGTTGAAGTCTATGTTTCAGAAAATGCCAGCGCAGTAGGTCGTTCTGTTGCTCAACTTGGACTTTGGCAACGTACAGGTGCCACTCTTATTGCCATCAGAAGAGGAATGGAAGTCATCATATCTCCAGGATCAGGTGCACTTCTACAAGCGGGAGATCGTTTAATCGTAGTTGGTTCCGGTGATATTTTAGAAAAAGTAAATACAGTACTGCAAGAATGAAGAGTAAAAACCCCTTGCTAAGCAGCACATACCTTTGCTGCTTAGCAAGGTTTTTTTTTACGATTGAACTAACAACTTCTTTTGCAATGTATGAATTGCTAGTATCTTGTGTGACTAACAATTTTATGATATAGTATAAGTTGTCAGTTTAGAAATGCTATGAGAAATCTCTTATAGTTTTGAAGATCTTGCAATCAGTACCTTGGCAGTTTTAACCATGGTAGGAAAGTGACCGTCAGTATGCACTGATTTAAAGCTGATAAGGCACTCGTGCAAGATAATAGGAAGAGGGGGATTGAATGATACGTTTCGAAAATATAGTAAAGACCTATGAAAATGGGAGAACAGTAGTAAATGATCTGAATCTACACATTCGGGAAGGCGAAATACTGGTACTGATCGGTCCTAGTGGCTGCGGAAAAACGACAACGATGAAAATGATTAATCGTTTAGTAGAGCCAACAAAGGGAAAAATTTATATTAAAAATGAGGACATTAGTAAATTAGATCCTGTCCAGCTGAGGAGAAATATTGGCTATGTAATACAGAATATTGGATTACTGCCTCATATGACTATCGCTGAAAATGTAGCTTTGGTTCCAAAATTAAAAAAATGGAATAAGGATGCTTATGTAGCGCGTGTTAATGACTTGCTTCGCATGGTCAATCTTGATCCTGAAGTGTACGGCAGCCGTTATCCCAATGAGTTAAGCGGCGGGCAGCAACAGAGAATTGGAGTCATTCGCGCAATGGCTGCTGATCCGCCAATTATCTTAATGGATGAACCGTTTAGTGCATTGGATCCGATTAGTCGTGAGCAGCTGCAGGATGAGCTGGTTCGACTGCAAGAAGTCATTTCTAAGACAATCATCTTTGTTACTCATGATATTGATGAAGCAATTAAGATTGCCAATCGTATTTGTATTGTTAAAGATGGTAATATTGTTCAAGTCGATACACCTGAGAAAATACTCCGTCACCCAGGGAGTGAATTTGTCAAAGAATTTATTGGTGTCAATCGTCTGCAAAAAGCAGAGGTTTTGCCATCGATTCGGGAGATCATGGCAAAGCCAGTTACTGCACGACCTAACAAGGGACTTGCCGAGGCCATCGTGCAGATGAGAAAGCAGAAAGTAGATACGCTGCTGATTGTGGATTCTAAGCAGAAATTACTTGGTAAAGTAAGTGTATGGGATATTCATAATAACTTTCAGAAAGAAGAAATTCTACTGAAAGATGTACTGAATCCCGTTATTCATAAAATACATGTAAATCAGTCTTTAGCAGAAGCCTTACAGATTATTAGTAAGCATCATATTGCCTATCTTCCTGTTATAAGTGAAGAAAATGAGCTAGTAGGAGTTATTACTCGGTCAAGCTTGGTAGATGTTATGGCTGAACGGTTCCAAGAAGTTGAAAGTGGCTCCGTCATTGAGGAAGGGGCGGTTGTATGTTAATGGATCTATTTAGTATTTTTCAAACTCGATATGAGGATATATTGTTAGCATCCTGGGAACATTTGCAGCTAACCTTTATTGCTCTCTTTATTGCGAATCTCATTGCGATTCCTTTAGGAATTTTCCTGACACGCCATAAAAAATGGGCAGAGCCGATTATTGGTGTGGCAGCAGTTTTTCAAACCATTCCTAGCTTGGCATTACTCGGTTTTATGATACCCTTTCTTGGCATTGGCACACTGCCTGCTATTATCGCATTGACCATATATGGGCTGCTGCCGATTCTTCGCAACACGTATACGGGTATTGTAGGAGTAACACCTGCCGCAGTGGAGGCGGGTATTGGCATGGGTATGACATCATTGCAAGTATTATTTATGGTGGAACTGCCGATGGCTCTATCTGTCATTATGGCAGGGATACGGACAGCAACAGTATTGATTATTGGTGTAGCTACATTAGCAGCACTGATTGGTGCAGGAGGCTTGGGAGATTTGATCTTCCGGGGCATTGCTATGGCAAATTCTCCATTAATCCTTGCGGGTGCACTTCCTGCTGCCTTTTTAGCAATTGTTTTTGATTTTGCACTAAAGTATTTGGAGGATAAAGCACAGCCAAAAGGATTGAAAAGATTATAAAACGAGGAGATGATAGCATGAGAAAGATTGTTATTTTGTTACTTAGTGTTTTTATGGTCATGGTGTTTACCGGCTGCTCTTTGTTATCAGGTAAGGATAGTAATAAAGTTGTAATTGGCGGCAAAAACTTTACAGAACAAGATATCCTGGTCTATATGATGAAATATGTGATTGAGGATCAAACCAAAGTGAAAGTAGAAACAAAAGCTTTCCTTGGAGGAACTAGTGTTGTAGCCCAAGCAATTGAGCGTGGGGATATTGATATCTATGCTGAGTATACAGGTACAGCGCTCATTAATCTTCTCGGCGAGCCGGCTATGAATGATCCTCAGGCTGCCTATGATAAAGTACAAAAAATGTACAAAGAAAAAAAGCAGCTTGTTTGGCTTGAGCCTTTTGGCTTTAACAATACTTATACCTTAGCTATGCGCAGTGATGAAGCTGAACGGTTAGGAATTAATAGCATTTCCGACCTGGCCTCTAAGGCAGGAGGGCTTATGCTTGGATGTACCTCAGAGTTTCTGGAACGGGCAGATGGACAAAAAGGTTTAGAAAAGAAATATGAATTCACATTTGGCGCTGCCAGTGGAATGGACCCTGGCCTGACATATGCAGCAGTACGTGATAAAAAAGTAGATGTAATTGATGCTTTTGCAACAGATGGAAGGATTGCAGCATTTGATCTTAAGGTCTTAAAAGACGATAAAAACTTCTTCCCCCCTTATTATGCAGCACCTATTGTACGAGCAGATGTGTTACAAAAACATCCTGAGATTGCAGAGGCACTAAAGCTTTTGGCAGGAAAATTAGATGACAAAGAGATGGCTGCGCTAAACGCAAAGGTAGATTTGGAAAAGAAAGATCCAAAGGCAGTAGCCAAAGAATGGCTGCAGTCCAAAGGGCTAATTAAATAAATAGCAAAGGAAGATTTGACCGCAGTATAGCCTGGTCAAGTCTTCTTTTTTATAGAAATAAGTGATGATTAGTATCACTATATTTTTATTTATAGAGGTAGGAGCAGAGGAAAATAAGTACTATGGATAGAAGTTATGGAAAGTATTAGGAATGTAATGAAAAATTAAGGCTATTTTAGTGATGCAGCTTTTTACGCCATATTATAGATGACTGGAGAGATGATCATGTTCCGTACAGTCCGAGAAAAATTAATTATTGGCTTTTTATTAGTAGCGATGATTCCTTTATTAATTTTAGGATTTGGCACTTATATACAAATGTCAAATTCATTAAAAGATGAGATGATACTTACTTCGAGTAACCAAATGACACAATTGGATTACTTGATTTTCAATATGTTAAAAGATATAAAAGAAGATACGCAAATGATGTCAACTCTTCCTGCTGTTTCTCAGGGGGAAAAAGTAGCACCGATTTATTTTGATACCAAGGTAGATACACCAGTTACTTACCAAGAGCCGGGAGATTCGATTGACCATCGCATTTTTACCGAATTCTCTAGATATGCAACTACTCATCAGGGCGTAGCTTATGTATACATGGGCACAGAATCGGGAGGATATATTCAATGGCCCGCAACAACAGTAAGGAAGGCGGGATATGATCCGCGAAAACGCTTATGGTACCAACAGTCCAT
>CAMKSY010000068.1 GCA_946415545.1 uncultured Pelosinus sp.
ACCTATAACGATCTGCCCGCCGACTACTGCCGAGCCTCTCAACCCGACAATACTCTTTGGCCGGCCAATACCGAACCGACTAAGATCCGATACCAGCCTTGGCTCAACCATTACAAACCCTTTACACTACCTATTATTGGCACAATAAAAAAACTAATACCTGGTATTTTTTGGTCATTAAATGGAACGATACCTCCGTCTCTCTCTTTTATGCAATAATGATGAAGATACTAAGCAAGCTACTATTAAACGTTAAAAGCCCACAATGATAATTATACAGTATTTCAAAGTATCGTTTTGGGGAAACTATAGCATCATTATCGTTAAAGAGGTGTAAACATGAACCAGCAAAACTTCCCACCACAACATCAAGACCAGCAGCCGGGAATTGAATCACAAATGAATCCCCGCCCCATTTCCATTAGTGATAACTACCGATCCAGCAGTAAGCTCGAGAATAAGGTAGCTTTAATCAGCGGCGGAGACAGTGGCATCGGTCGTGCTGTAGCATTAGCCTTTGCCAGAGAGGGCGCCAATGTGGCTATCTCCTATCTTAATGAGCATGCTGACGCAAGTGAGACAAAAAAATTAGTGGAGGAAACAGGAAAACGCTGTCTAATAATTGCCGGCGACATTGGCAATGAAACCTTCTGCCAGCAAGTCGTCGCAGAGACAGTAAAGGAATTCGGCCAATTAGACATACTCGTCAATAATGCAGCTGAGCAGCATGTACAGACAAGCCTTCAAAATATTTCTGCCTTACAGCTGGAAAGGACCTTTCGCACCAATATTTTTTCTTATTTTTTCCTTAGCAAAGCTTCACTGCCACATTTAAAATCTGGCAGTTCCATTATTAATACTGCTTCGATTACTGCCTACGAAGGAAATGAGCAATTACTTGACTACTCTGCAACCAAAGGTGCTATCGTTTCTTTTACTCGTTCCTTATCCCAATCTTTAATAGGACAAGGCATCCGTGTCAATGGTGTAGCCCCCGGTCCCATCTGGACACCTCTGATTCCTGCTTCCTTTAACGATCAGCATGTAGCACAGTTTGGTCAAGATACCCCAATGAAACGTGCAGGTCAGCCCGCTGAAGTAGCCCCCTCTTATGTATTTCTCGCTTCCGCTGACTCAAGCTATATGTCAGGACAAATCCTTCACGTCAATGGCGGTACCATTGTAAACGGCTAATCCTACCTGCATCTTGCTGTATAGGGAAGCAGTCCCCTCCTTGTTAAGAGATTGCTTAGGGCTTGGCTGCTGCAAAGCGAACCCCCATATCAAATGCCTTACTGCAATCTAGGGGAAATACTTCTTCCCTTCTTTTTGCTTTTTCCACTGGATTAAATGAAGTTACTACATACTTGGAATAATCACTAAATTGATAGGTATCCGTAACTAACAATGATTCTGAGCTCCCAAAGGTTCTGGTTAATGCCATCTCCGTATTCCGAAAATTATGCTCATATCCCATATCTTTCAGCCGCTTTTCATCCACATTCATTGTGTAAATGAAACCTGTTGGTATCTTTCTGGGGAAAAGGCTGGAGTAATTCTGATCATAGACTAGAAAAGGAAAGACAAATCGCTCTAAAAAGGATCTCATCTCACCAGTAGCTGCTCCTAGATAAACAGGCGAACCAAGAATAATGGCATCGGCTTCGGCTGCTTTTTCCAAGACCGGCGTCAACTCATCTTGGTAAGCACACTTCCCATAACTTTTACCCCCTTTTAATTTACAGGCAAAACAGCTTATACAGCCTTTAAAGTTTAGATCGTACAGATGAATAAGCTCTGTATCTGCACCCTGAGATGCAGCCCCCTCTAGAGCCTTCTGTAATAAAATTTCGGTATTCCATCCTTTTCTTGGACTGCCATTCAATGCTAATACCTTCATGTAATTACCTCCATTATATTTCTTTACCTATACATCTCTATTCCATTGTATATTATTTCTCTAAGAAAGATAGTATGCACTTTTTAGTTAGATACTACCCAAAAGGATACTTGTAATGGAATCACAAAAACCGCAAAGAACACGACGAGGTGCTTTTCTTCACGGTTTAGTAATGTTATATACTATTTATAAGCCTGCATTTTCTAAAGCCTGTTGTAAGTCATCAATAATATCATCAGCCTCTTCCAGACCCACGCTAAAGCGAAGATGTCCATTCTTAAATTCTTCCGGATAGAAATGATTTCTTTCATCTGTCGGCCCTGTATAAACAATAAGACTCTCGTCATGACCAATAGATACAGCAGGAACAACCAATCTGAGGGAGTTCACAAATTTATTATGAATATTTACATCGCCTTTAAGGCCGAATGATATCACACCGGAAAACATCTTCATTTGCTTCTTTGCTATTTCATGCTGCGGATGGCTTAGAAGACCAGGATAGGCAACAAATGAAATTGCGGGATGTCCTTCTAGAAATTGGGCAATTTTTAAGGCGCTTTCACTATGCTGTTTCATACGTAATGGCAATGTTACAACACCACGCATAATAAGCCATGCATTAAAAGGGCTGATTGCTCCTCCCAAATTCACCATTGCTTGCCGTTTTATTTTGTCAATCAGTTCTTTTTCTCCAATGACGGCTCCACCCATGGCATCACCGTGACCATTGATATACTTAGTTAAACTATGTATGACAAGATCAGCCCCTAATTCAAGAGGACGCTGCAAGAAAGGAGAGGCGAATGTACTATCTACGGTAAGTAAAGCACCGGCAGCTTTAGCGATCTTTGCAATTTCAGCGATATCGCTGACTCTTGTAGTAGGATTGCCAGGGGTTTCAATATGAATCATCTTTGTATTTGGGCGTACTGCTTTTCTGATTTCATCTAAATTTGCAGTATCAAGCAGCGTCACTTCCACACCATATTTATCTGGAAAATACTCATGGAGAAGTCGATACACAGCTACATAGGAAACATTCGAACAAATAATATGTGCATTTTGATCCAGAAATGTAAAGAAGACTCCTGCTAATGCCGCAACACCAGTTCCTAGCACTACACAATCTTCTCCGCCTTCTAAAGCAGCTAACTTTTCCTGCAAATAAATCTGGTTTGCAGAAGTATTTCGCGTATAAACAAGCTGATTAGGATCACTCCAATTCAAAGTGGAGGCATCTTCCGGAAGTCGGTAACTGTTTGCCATGGTAATAGGACGTCTGATACTTCCTGTTTCTTTATCAATACCATTTCCTGCGTGAACACATTTTGTCTGAAAAGCAATTTTTCCCTGATTCATTTTTTCGCACCTTCCTTTATTTTTAGTAATATGACTTTCGTGCTTTGATATAAAAAAAGACCTCACCAAAATTTTTAAAATTTGGCAAAGCCTTTGGTTTTCCAATCAGCTTACGTAACTTATTATTTCTGTTATCGTACATCAATTCATATTTTGTGTCAACCGCCAACTTTCATTATGCCCAGGGTCATCCTAATAAACCTGCCAAGTTACCATTTTTATGCAGGATAAAGCTATCTAAGAAGCCCTAAATACCCTGTAAGCTTATTTACTGTTTTCTTCGGACCATATATACAGATTCCTAAATAGTCAATGGCTGCGCTTTCAAGATTTGCTATTAATGCAACATAGGTCTCATAGTCTAATGATCTCTGGGCTGCTTCACTAAAATCAATGACAGTAGTTTCTATGTGATCTTCCCCATATAAGCTATCGCGTATTGATTTAATTTGTGCTTTTGTGCCTGCTAAAATTGGGATTGTCTTGGTAGTAATACCAGCATGCACATTTCCATCTGAATCAAAGTGATCATGTCCCACAATTTCACTACACCGTTTACCCGCTGTAATTCCTAATACTGCCGCAGTATTGGCAATTAAACCGATTGGCAATTCTTTATTAATAATCATTACAATTTTCATAATTCATATTCTCCTTTGCATTATTGAGATACTTCTCTGCATAATGCCCTCCTGTTTATCACATTCTAACAAATCAAACAGCAGGCGTATTGTAAAAAATTGATAGGATCCAATTGGATCCTATCAATTAAAATTATATTTTTTCGTACTTCTCTGGAGTAATTCCTGTATGGCTTTTAAAAACTTTATGGAAATGACTTTGGTCATAAAACCCTGCTTCTAATGCTACCTCAGATATTTGCTTTTGCTTGCGAAGTTGTCTTTTTGCATAATTAATTCGTAATAAGGTTTGATACATATGGGGAGGTATGCCAAATTCATCTTTAAAGAGGCGGATCAGATGAAATTTATTGATCCCTGAAACTCGCTCTAAGTCATCCAATGTAATTCTTTCGCAAAAATTACTGTGTAAATATTCTTTAATGACTTTTAATTTAGGAAGTTCCTGTTTGATCTTTATATTTTTTCTCTGGTCTGCATGAGCGGTCATCCTATCAAAAAGTGCAATGATGCTACCTTCTTTTTCTAATGGACTTGCATGCTTCGTTAAATTTTCCATCAGTTTATTGGTCATTTTAAATATTTCCGGATCAGAGATTGCCTCAACAATAGGATTTCGGAAAAGAAATCCTTCTTTACTATCCATGAAGCCATGGATCCATACTGTATTGATAAACAGCATTTTATATTTCCATTGATCCTCCTGCTGTGGATTACAAGAATGCACTAAATTGGGAGGAATAAAAACAATTGTTTTCGGATTTACATCTTCCCATTTACCTTCATACCAAAATGAGCTTGTTCCTTTATCTACAATACCTAAGGAATATTCCTCATGGGAATGCTTTCTATAGGAAAGCTGGCTGGTATCGCATAACTTTAATTCGAAATATGGCAATTGCTTATCACGATAAAATTGCACTCCATTCCTCATTCTGCCCTTTCCTTCCTTTAAATCCATCTACGTTTCTCTGATCACTTCAACAGCCTCGTAGTGAGATGATGCTATCTTTGCAATGCTTCTCATATTCTTCTATTTACTATAAAAATACAAACTCCTGCAAGATAATCACCTTGTAGAAGTTTGTATTGGTGTCATTATTACTATTTTTCCTTATCCAACTAAAATTCAGCTATAACTCTGCAGGATAAACCTGTTGAATCCAACAGATTCAAAGGAAAGCAATAAACCGTAAAGCTATTGTTTTTTACCTTTTCATAAAGAGTATCAATATTGCACAGATTCTCAATTACAAAAATATTATGATCTGCACAATGCTGATCTACCTCCCCATGTTTCGAAGCCTTCTGCAATCCTGGAGCATCTACCCCAATCAGGCTTACTTTCTTCTCAATTAAGAAATCAATGACTGAATCGGATAGTTCTGCACTTTTTATTTGATACTCTTTTGCTCCGTATCCATTTATCTTCAAATGATCGGTTTTAAATATTACAAAATCATTTTTTTCAATTTCAATATTAATATCCGTAATATTGACTTCTCTGTCTTTTATAGTACTAATATCAATAATTTTACCCACTCTTTTAATATTTTCTAGCAGAAATTCCTTATTCATAACATCACAATGAGTACCAAAATGCCCTAATTTCCTTGATGGATCATCTGTGATAAAATCAGATTTACTCATCTTAAGTGTCAAATCAATCAACATACTTTCTACCTCCTGAATTTGCAGCGACAAATGATTGTCATATCTATTTAGTAACCAGTATATAGCTACTAATTCCTCTATCCAATGTAAGGATATCGAGACATTTAATCATTGAGTATATTCCACACAAACACTCACATTTCCTTGTCAGCATACCATAAAGAAGCTTTTTCTTTACAGATTTTTGCATTTAAATAAAAGTAAATTATATTTAGTTGAATTTTACAAGCATTTTTGATAAGATTTGGTTTGAGCTAAAACGTTTTCTAATAACGTTTACTTTTCCCAGCTGCTAATATTAATATAAAAAAAGGGTGACAATATGTTACATCAGTTCTCTAGAACCGAATTATTAATCGGGGCAGAAGCCTTAGAAAAGTTGAAACAAAGTAAAGTAGCGGTCTTCGGTATTGGTGGTGTAGGCTCCTATACGGTGGAAGGTCTGGTTCGTGCTGGTGTAGGCAAGCTGGTATTGATTGATGATGACTGTGTGTGTCTTACAAATATTAACCGCCAATTGCTTGCGACCCGAAAAACCGTGGGCAAAGCGAAAGTCGAAGTAATGAAAGAACGAATCTTAGAAATTAATCCGGATGCAGAAGTTACGATCTTTCAAACCTTTTATATGCCAGACACTGCTGAAGAACTAATCTTTGACGACTACGATTACATTGTAGACGCCATTGATACGGTAACGGGGAAAATTGATCTAATCGAAAAAGCCAAGGCTAAACATATTCCTATTATCAGCTGCATGGGGGCAGGCAATAAGCTTGATCCTACGAAATTCGAAGTGGCTGATATTTATAAAACATCTATATGTCCTTTGGCAAAAGTCATGCGCAAAGAACTAAAAAAACGCGGTGTGCCTTCCTTAAAAGTAGTCTACTCCAAAGAGTTGCCTGTAACCCCAATCGAAACAGAAGGCTCTAATTGTGCAACTGGTTGTATCTGCCCCTCTGGCACTACCCGTAAATGCACCATTCGCCGCCAAATTCCCGGCAGCATCTCCTTTGTACCATCTGTCGCTGGCTTAATCATTGCCGGCGAAGTCGTAAAAGATATTGCCTTTCTTAAAAAATAAAACTAAAAATAGTAAAAACCATCCGTTTAAGGCGGGTGGTTTTTACTATTTTGCATCAAATGCACCAAATCTATTTCTGGCAGGATTTACCTCCCTATCCGCGAATAGGAAGCTATAGAACGTACAGCAACCTTTGATTACAAATAGTAGGATGTGATTCTGATGACTGTGATTCGCTGGATGTTAAAAACAGGCGACCGTATTGGAATGATTCAAGAAGTAGCCCAGGTTTTTTCTCATGAAGGAGTAAGCATAAAGTCTATGGAGGTATCTACCGGCCAAATTTTTATTAAATTTCATTTAGATGGTGCCCACTTAAATAATAAAATTGCTGAATCACTAAAAAAAGAATTGCTGAATCATAATGATATCCACGATATCACTAATATTGCTTTACAGCCCCATGAACAGCGAGAGAAAGAATTGCAGGCGGTATTAGAATTTGCAAATGACGGAATTATCGGGTTGGATTCAGAAGGAGCAATTCGTTATATCAACTCTACTGCTGCACAACTTCTGCGAATCGATAAATGGTCATCTGTAGGAAAAAATATTACACAACTCATTGGAACAAATACACATTTTAGCGAACTTCTTTCAGGAAAATCTTTTGACAATCAGCAAATGCTAATTGATACTTCTCGAGGTACTCTCCATTATTTATGCTCCGGTCGTCCTATACAAGATGAAAATAATCAAGTTATCGGATCGGTAGCTACACTAAAAAGTATGAACTCCGCGAAACAACTTGCTAATTCCATTATGAAAGACCAAAAATTTAAGTTTGACGATATCATTTATGTCAGCTCATCCATGGGGCAGCTAATTCATACTGCTCAAAGGCTGGCGATAAACAACTGTAGTATTCTAATTAGAGGGGAAAGCGGAACAGGTAAGGAAATGTTTGCCCAAGCCATTCACCATGCCAGCAGCCGGTGTCTTAAGTCCTTTGTGCCAATCAACTGCGCTGCTCTTCCCGAGACCTTATTAGAAAGTGAATTATTTGGTTATGAAGATGGCTCTTTTAGCGGTGCCAGAAAAGGCGGTAAGAGCGGACTCTTTGAAATGGCGCATGGTGGAACAATCTTTTTTGATGAAATTAGTGAGCTGCCACTCGTCTTACAAGGCAAATTATTAAGAGTTCTCCAAGAAGGAGTGATCCGCCGTGTAGGTAGTACACAAGAAATTCCCATTGATGTACGAATTCTAGCAGCTACTAATAGAAATTTAGAAGAAATGATCGTGAGCAAACAATTTCGTCAAGACTTATATTACCGCATTAATGTGATTCCGCTTCAAATTCCTCCTCTAAGGCAGCGACCTGAGGATATTCCCATACTCTTGCGGCACTTTCATGTTAAACATTGTCCGGAGTTAAATAGGCAGCTTGAATTTTCGCCAGCTGCAATTGAATATTTAATGCAATATGAATGGCCTGGCAATGTACGAGAATTACAAAATATAGTTCTTCGGTCCATACACCTAACGTTAGGTAAAGAAATTGACATTTCTGATCTTCAAATACAGAATGACTCACATGTTATTGAAATTCACTCAAATACAACTAGTAAAAACTTCAAGCAAGTGATGAATCATACTGAAAGAATGATCTTAGAAAAAGCACTAAAAAAATGTGGAAGCGCAAGAGGCGCAGCCCGTGCGATTGGCCTTTCCCATACAACGGTTTTAACTAGAATTCGTCGCTATGGACTGGAGCACTTACTTGGCAGCCATTCACCAGACACATCAGAATAGCAGCAGCCTACCTATTATACAGCTGTTTTAAAGTGCTGATCCCACTATAAGGTCAGCCTTCATTGGATATAACTGAAGTATGCATACTCCCTTTCTTTATCGCTTGATCTAGGTCAGCAATGATATCATTAGGATCCTCCAGCCCTACCGATAAGCGGATCAATCCATCACTAATACCTGCCTTTAGGCGCTCTTCACGAGGTATGGGTGAATGGGTCATCGAGGCTGGATGCTGAATTAACGTTTCCGTATCACCAAGGCTAACTGCCAGCAAGCAAAGTTTCACACTATTCATGACCTTACGTCCGGTTTCAATGCCCCCTTTGATTTCAAAGCTTAACATACCGCCAAAACCTGACATTTGGGTTTTGGCTAGCTGATGCCCTGGGTGCCCCGGCAAACCAGGATAATATACTCTTTCCACATTTGGGTGCTTCTCAAGAAATAAAGCAACTTGCAAAGCATTTCTGCAATGCCTTTCCATACGAACACCAAGAGTCTTTAAACCGCGCAGCGTCAACCAAGCATTGAAGGGGCTGATGCATCCGCCGGTAACATCTTTTACGCCAACAAAACGTACTTCATCGATGAATGTTTTTTTCCCTAAGACAATTCCCGCAATCACATCACCGTGCCCATTAATATATTTCGTAGCACTATGCACTACAATATCTGCACCTAATTCTAACGGACGCTGACAATAAGGGGACATAAATGTATTATCTACTATAAGTTTGCTATTGTACTCATGAGCTAAATTCGCAATTTCCGCAATGTCGAAAATTGTAAGCGTTGGATTCGCAGGAGTCTCAATATATACCACCTTCGTATTTGGTCGTATCGCTTTACGAATGCTTTCTAAATTAGAAGCATTCACAAAAGTGACATCAATACCAAATTTCGGCATGCTGTGAGATAGAAGAGCGTGAGTACACCCGTATAACGTATCCGATGCTACAATATGATCACCATTGCCGCAAAGTGTCCAGAAGGAGGCTGCGATTGCCGTCATTCCAGAAGCAACTGCCAAAGCTGCCTCTGCATTCTCAAGAGCCGCCATTTTTTCTTCAAGAGCATGCTGCGTAGGATTTCCCAGACGAGTGTATATATACCCATCTTCTTCTAAGGCAAATCGTGCAGCTCCTTGTTCAGCATTCTCGAATACAAATGTAGATGTTTGATGAATTGGCGTTGCAAGTGCACCAGTAGCAGGATCTGGAGATTGGCCAGCATGAATGATTGTTGTATCATAGCCTAGATTGTAATGTCCTTCCATAGAATAACCTCCCATGATTCTTTTGTCTCATTGACTGCAAACTTAAATTGCAATTTTTATGCCACAAGAAAATCACACCCTTCCCTGTGCATTCTCTCATCAGCATATAACAATGTGGCAAATTTAATTCCAATGCGGAAAGAAAGTTGCCACATTTGGAAATTATCTTTACAAAAAGAAGCACTAGCTGCGATTTCCGCAGCTAGTGCTTTTACACATTATAAATACTTCCTTGGATCAACAATTTTACCTTCTAAAGCCGCTGCAGCAACGGTTGCTGGAGAGGCGAGAAAAATTTCCGACTTCGGACTGCCCATTCTGCCTAAGAAATTGCGATTATTCGTGGCGATTACCCGCTCCCCATCTGATACAATTCCACCGCTCCTGCCACAGCATAAACCACAAGCTGGCGGATTCATAATCGCCCCGGCTTCCACTAAGATTCCAATAATACCAGCCTTTGCAGCTTCTGCATAAATACTTCGGCTTGCAGGCGTAACAATTAATTTTGTAAAGGGAGCAATCTTGCGCCCTTTTAGAATCTTGGCAGCTACTTCTAAATCTTCAAACCTCCCATTGGTACAGGAACCAATAAATCCTTGATCAATTTTTGTTCCTAACAGCGCTTCTACATCACCGATGTTATCCACATTGGATGGACATGCAACCACAGGCTTAAAGCTAGAGGCATCATAATGAAATTCTTTTTCATAATTGGCATCTGAATCACTCTTAAGATCTTGGAATTGACTGCCATCGACACCACTGAAAGTAAAAGTCTTCTCATCAGGCTCAATCACCCCAACCTTAGCTCCCGCTTCTACCGCCATATTGGAAAGAGTCATTCTGGAAGATATACTCAATCCTTTGACTGTAGAACCACCAAATTCCAATGCTTTATACGTACCTCCATCAGCACCAATATCACCAAGTATCCTAAGAATGATATCCTTGGAATAAACCCCCTTAGGCAGTTCGCCATTAATATTAAGCTTAAGAGTCGGCGGAACCTTAATCCACAATTGTCCTGTACCGAAGATGGCTGCCATTTCCGTATAGCCGATTCCCGTTGAGAAAGAACCAATGGCACCATAGGTTGTAGTATGAGAATCAGTCCCAAAGACTACTTGACCAGGAACTACATAGCGTAACTCAGGCATTAACTGATGGCAGACCCCATCTGCACGATGAACCGCCTTTATGTGCTGCTCTGCGGCAAAGGCATCGGCAATTTTATGATGACGAAAATCTTCAATAAAACTGGTGGGAACCAAATGATCATAGACGAATACTATTTTGTCCGGATTCCAAACTTTTTCAAAACCCATCTCTCTAAATTTTTCAACAACAAAGGGAGCAAAGATATCATGAACCATAACCCTATCCACATTCACATTGAGCAGTTCCCCTGCTGTAACGGAGCTTCTTTTTGTGTTTCTCATAATTATTTTTTCAGTCAGCGTATACCCCATACTGCACTTCCTTTCCAGCAAAACTATTTGCCATTGCGCTTTCTCATAAACGGAACTAATCCTCCCGCTTCTACCATTTGCAATAAATCCGTTGGAATGGATGCCACTTCAAAGGATTTTTCCCCTAGCAGAACTCGTTTGTTCTCTAACTGAACAAAAACTTGATCCCCCTCACTGCAGCAATCATAGAGATCATTATTCTCCAGCAACAATAGACCATTATTAAATGCATTACGGTAGAAAATCCTGGCATAGGACTTGGCAATAATGCAGCTGATCTTCAAAGCCGCCAATATCTCAGGAGCCTGTTCACGAGATGAGCCGCAGCCAAAATTTTTACCTGCTACAATAATATCTCCTGGCTGAATTTGCGCTGCCAGCTCCGGTCTTAGCGGGTTAAATGCATATTTTTTCATATCCTCCACAGTCTTTAAGGCTAGAAACTGAGTCGGTATAATAATATCCGTATCTATATCATCCCCAAGTTTCCAAACTCGTCCTTTGAAAGCTTCTTTCATACCACAAACCCCCTAGGGTCAGTTATTTTTCCAGTAAGAGCGGAAGCCGCTACCGTTGCCGCAGAAGCAAGATAAACACTCGAATTTGGATGACCTGCTCTGCCTTTAAAGTTTCTTGTCCCAGTGGAGATCAGGGTTTCGCCTTCACCAATTACGCCTTGGCAGCTTCCCCAGCAAACACTGCAATTAGGATTCAGCACCATGGCACCGCTTTCTACAAAGATATCAATCAATCCCTCTGCTAACGCCTCTAAATATACTGCTTTTGAAGCAGGTGAGATCAATAGTTTCACATAAGGATCAATTTTCTTTCCCTGCAAAATTTGCGCTGCAGCGCGTAATTCCTCGATCCTGCCATTATTGCAGGAACCAATAAAGCCTTGATCGATTTTCACTTCCCCAATTTGGGTTACACCGACTACATCATCAACACAATGTGGAATGGCAAGCATCGGCTCCAATTCATCAAGGTTATATTGATATGTCTTTTCATACACTGCATCTTCATCGCTTTTAAATAGATTCATGTCATGACGTCCTCTGGCTGAAACATAGTCAATCGCAGTTTGATCCGGCTCAACAAGACCTGTTTTTGCCCCTGCTTCTACAGCCATATTGCACAGCACAACCCGATCGTCAACAGTAAAATTCTGTACTGCTGGACCGCCAAATTCCATAATTCTGTAATTTGCGCCATTAGCTCCAATATCACCAATGATCTTCAAAATCAGATCCCTGGCATATACCCCTGCCTTGAAACTGCCCTCTATTTCAAATTTTAAGGTTTCCGGTACCATCAGCCAAATTTCACCTGTATGCATGACGGAAGTAAAATCCGTACAGCCTACCCCTGTGCCAAAGGCACCCAGACCACCGTAAGAACAGGTATGAGAATCAGCTGCAATAATCAGCTGCCCCGGTACAACAAAATCTTCTATCATAATTTGATGACAGACGCCCGTACCTTCATAAAAGGGAATATCATGCTTTTGCGCAAATATTCGCATTTTTTTGTGTACCTGAGCCGTCTTTGCACTCTCTGAAGGCACATTATGATCTACAATAAAAACTACTTTTTTAGGATCAAATACCTTTTCTGCTTTCAGCTGATTTTCAAATATATCAATATTCAAATGGGTTGTACCATCATTGCTCATACACAAGTCAACTTTTGCTGTAATGATCTCTCCTGGTTTAACAAGCTCCTTACCGCTGGCTCTGGCCAAGATTTTCTCTCCCATTGTCATTCCCATTAAGAGTACCTCCCTTACTTTTTATTTAAATAACCGATTAGACCGCCTGCTTCTAAAATATTCATTACATGCGCAGGAAGTTTTGTAGATGTAAAATTCTGATTCTCTGTAACATTTTTTATCGTACCTTTTAAAACATCAATTTCCAATGTGTCTTTTTGTTTGACTGCATCATACACCTCTTTGCAGACCACAACCGGCAAACCAATGTTAATTGCATTTCTAAAAAAGATTCTGGCAAAAGATTTTGCTACTACAGCACTTACTCCTAACGCTTTTAACACTAATGGAGCCTGCTCCCGAGAGGAACCCGAACCAAAGTTTTCGCCCCCGACAATAATATCACCCGGGCACACCGTCGAAGCAAAATTTTCATTTAAAGGCTCAAATGTATACTGCTTCATTTCCTCAACATTAGGCAGCAGCAAATATTGAGATGGGATAATCTGATCCGTATCTACATCGTTCCCAAACTTCCATACCTTCCCTGTAATCACGTTTATCATCTCTCTTCCTAATCATTCTTTTAGAATCCATCCGTATTGTGACTTCATTTGAAACACGTTCTATCATTATATTATAAAATTTAATATGATATAATAATAATACATATTAATTATATTTAACATAACGAGGAGTTATATCATGCAAGAAGATTTGGCACTCTATAAAATTTTTCATACAGTAGCCCTTTATAAAAATATTTCTCATGCAGCAGAATCCTTATATATAAGCCAGCCAGCCGTAAGTAAATCCATCAAAAAATTAGAAGCTCTCCTAGATATTAAACTATTTTCTCGTGGCTCTAAAGGAGTTACTCTTACTGCAGAAGGCAAAATTTTTTATGAATATGTTCAAAAAGCGTTTCACATCATTGCGGATGGTGAAAATGTATTAACCGAACTTAAGAGCAAGAAACAAGGCATGATTACCATTGGTGTCAGTACCGTACTATGCAAACATTTTCTTTTATCACATCTTAAACCCTTTATGAAACAATATCCTGAAATAAAAATAAAGATCATGAATAACACAACCTTTGATACCCTTAAAAATATTGATCAGGGAATGATTGATTTTGGCATCGTCAGCCGCCCCTTTAACATCACTCCTTATACCTTTGTTAAATTAGCAGATATTCAAGATATTTTCGTTGCTGAAAAGGAATATTTGGATTCATTGCAAATTCTAGAACCCAATGATATCTTTATAAAAGGTATTTTCATGCTTTTGGAGTCAGATAATATAACACGACAATATGTTGATCAATTTTTATTGGAAAATAATATCTTTATCAAACCAGAAGTCGAAATTAATACGATGGATTTCCTCATCGAATTTGCCAAAATCGGGCTGGGCATTACCGTTGCCATCCGAAACTTTGTTGAAAAAGATCTCTTAGAAGGAACCCTCATTGAGATTCCAGTATCACCGCCCATGCCAACAAGAACCGTCGGCATTATCTACGATAAGAAAAAAACCTTATCCATCGCTACCCAGACTTTTTTGTCTTATCTACAGTCTCACGTACTGATATAAGATCGGTTATACATCTAAAATGCCCATCTGGTGCAGTATCTTGCACGAGATGGGCATTTTTTAGATATTTATACTTTACATGCAGCAGCTCCAGCGTAAAAGTAGACATGTTGGGAATCGATTATTCCCGGAAAGACCTTACTGATAATTGCCCACAGGATTTTAACCATCAAAAATTTCTAGTCGGTGATTAAATCCTTATTTTACTGTCACTAAACGCTTAAAGTTGTTGGTTGCTCTTTTGTTCTAAGTCTCATAAATTCTCTTTTTACCAAGAATATAGTCCATAAAACAATAATGATATCGATTGCCAAGGATCCAATATAAATACCAAAAACTCCGGTTATTTTCGGTAAAATCAGCATCACCGGGATATAGAATATCAACTGCCTGGCAATACCGATCACTGCCGCAGGTTTTCCCTTGTCGATTGAAGGGAAAAAGGTCATAGCCATAAAAATTGCCGAT
>CAMKSY010000069.1 GCA_946415545.1 uncultured Pelosinus sp.
CTTCAATCGCTGCATTTAGCGCCAGCATATTCGTCTGATCAGCAATGTCATTGATCAAATTAACTACCTTACCGATCTGCTTTGATACGCCGCTCAAATTCTGAATAATAATTGTAGTTTCCTGTGCCCGCAGCTCTGCATCCTTGGCTACGGTAATGGATTGCTGACAATTTTTCCCTACTTCATTCAAGGAAAGATTGATTTCCTTTACGGCTATTACCACATCGGATACAGAGCTTGAAACATCTTTGGCAGAACCGGCAACTAGGCTGATGCCTCCAGATATTTTTTCAATCAGGCTGCTTACTTGATCCAAACTAACGGATGCCTGCTCAGTAGCAGATGCCAGACTATAAATGGTTGAAGAAATTTCTTCTGTGGCTACAGAGATAGAATGAAGATTTCCATTTAACTCCAAAGATGCATTTGCTTCAAAAGTAACACTTTTATTAATTTCCTCTGTAGACTCACTGGCACTGTTAATAACAGCACTCATTTCTTCGCTGTTCGCTGCTACAACCTCGGCAACCATCAGCATGCTATTAGAAGAATGATTCAATACGATAACAGTATCATAGATCTCTTTGGTCATTTGGTGCATGGTCTCAATGAGTTTATTAAAAGATAAAGTCAGCTGCCCTATTTCATCTTGAGAACTTACTTTTCCCGCTATAGTAAGATTACCGTCTTCTACCTGGGACATGAGATTTTGCAATTCCTTCACAGGCTCTGTTATTTTTCTAGTTATAAATACAGCTAAACTCATAGCTACCAAAAATCCAATTCCAAGTAAAATTACCATATTCTTAATTGTCGCTTCCGCTTCTGTCGAATTACTCCTTGCCTTTTCGCCAGCATGTGCCATTTGTAAATCAATTAATCGATCAATGAGCTGCGTCAGTTCTAGTGAGAATTGATTGCCTTGCCCAGCATAAATAGCATAAGCAGCCTGATTATCTCCTGCCTGAATAAGACGCAATGCTTCATCCAAAATAACACTCCATTTACCTTGTATAATTTTCAGCTTATTAAATTCCTGTTGGACCATTGGCGATTTGATACTCTTTTCAAATTCCGCCAGTTCCATATTCATCTTATTATGCAATTCATCAATTGAAGTACGATATTGCTTTTTCCTCTCTGTATCTGTTTCAATAATGGATTGACCGACAAGTACTCGAATCTGCTGATAGGACATCGCCGCCTGGGCAAGATCCCCTAAAGGAATGGTATTAATCTCATATAACTGCTGATCACTCGTTTCGATTTCCTTAATATTACGTATTCCAACTACTCCCATAAGACCTGCAATAAAGACAATCAGCATAAAACAAATCATTAATTTTTTGCCTATATTTAAGTCATTAAACCACTTCATGCCATTTTCTCCTTCCCATATTCTACTTATATCGCATCAAATATTTTGTTTATATCTAACATTAAAATCATTTCTTTATCAAATTTTATTATTTCCGATATAAATCGTCCTTGCAGATTCTTTATATTTGCTGGCGGCAATTCGCACATATCAGGTGTTATATCAATCACTTCTGCCAGTTTGTCAATCAAAAAGCCTATATGATCTCCCTGAAAAAGTTCTTTTAAAATTATGCATTTTGTTTGCTTGTCTTCTTGTTTCTGATTTAAATGTAATACTGGAACCAAGTCAAATAAAGTCACTACTTGTCCACGCAAATTCAGAAGACCTACTACGTGAGATCCTCCCCCTGGAACAGTCGTATACTTAACATTTCGATTAATTTCTTTAGCAGAAAGTATATCAATGCCACACAAACTACCGCCAAGATAGAAGGTCAAAATTTTTCCTGTCATGAGAATTCTCCTCTTGGGACCTGCATATCTGCCTTATCGAAATTCAATTGAGCATACTGTTCCGAGACACTCATCTTAATGATTCCATGTAAATCCACTAACAGTACGATTTTTCCATTAATGATCGTCGATCCTAATAGTCCTTTTCCTTTGATGTCTTTTTTTACCATCAAGGCATCCACTTGTACTGTATCCTTTATTGCTCTTACCAGAAGGCTTAGGGAAAGAGTATTCCCTTTAGGTGTTATCACATACATCTTCTCACCTGAGTCTTCTTTAGAAGCAACTGGCAGATACTTTTCAAGCCGGATTAATTGTACGATACTGCCTTGAGAATGAAAGTATTGTTTATTCCCAACCTCTTCGATCTGGTGAGTGCTGATTTCATTAACCCTTGCAATCATGGGCAAATACAAACCAAAGGTCTCCGGTCCGGAGCATTGAAACAGCAATACATCCTGCATCTTTTCTCTTTGATTCGCTAATGATACCTTTTCCAATTGAGAACTCTCCACCTCTTCTTGGGAAAAAACCAAATTCCCCATACTGGCAATCCCGTCAACATCCAGAACCATGGCAATACTGCCATCACCTAAGATCGTTACTCCTGAATACGATTTTACTTCTTTTAAATGATTAGGCATGGGCTTTACTAAAAGTTCTTCCTGACCATGGATAACATCAACAATGATACCAAAGGTTCTTCTGGCAATTCTTATAATTAGAATTCGTGTAATAGGGCTTGTGGCTTCGTTTTTCTCTAAACCAATCACATCTGCAAGGTGAACAATGGGAACCAACTTTCCACGCAGCTGTAATACCCTTCTTCCTTGAATCCACTCTATTCCATCTGTCTTTTCTCCATCTACGATTCGCACAATTTCCTGTAAATGAGTCTGAGGCAAAGCAAAATTATGCTCACCAACTGCTACAATAAGAGAAGGTATAATCGCTAAGGTTAAAGGCAACAGCAAACGAAACGTCGTCCCTTTTCCTTTTTGTGTATATAGTTCTACAGTACCGCCGAACTTTTCAATATTCGATCGAACTACGTCCAAACCTACGCCTCGTCCTGAAATGTCACTTACCTGAGAAGCAGTTGAAAAACCTGGTGAGAAGACTAAATCTGCTATCTTACTTTCACTGATATCCAGTGTTTCCTCTTGCTCAATCAGTCCTTTTTGTAAAGCTTTCTGCTTAACTTTCTCCACATCAATTCCTGCTCCATCATCCATGATATCAATAATCACCCGACCACCTTCATGCCGAGCCTGTATCTCGATCATTGCCGTAGGATCTTTCCCTAACGCCTTTCGTATCTCAGGTTTTTCTATGCCGTGATCTAATGCATTACGTATCAGATGAGTAAATGGATCGATCAATCCTTCCAGAATGGATTTATCGATTTCCACTTCCTTGCCATCCATTTTTAGTGTAAGACTTTTCCCCAATTGTTTTGACAAATCACGTACTAAACGCGGAATGGAATGAAATAGAATGGAAATGGGCTGCATCCGGGTACGCATAATTTTTTCCTGCATTTCGGTGGTGGTATGATCAATTTTCTGTAAAACTGGGCGAATCCCCGGTATCCCATCCACATGAGCTTCTAATAATCGCAGCAATTGGTTTCTCGCCAGTACCATCTCACTAGATAAATTTACTAGATTATTCAGTAAAGCAACATCCACTTTGATCCGTTCTTCAACTAAATTGTTTTTATTTTTTTCTTCTGAAAAATCTAATGCCTTCTGTTTGGTGTTAAGTAATACCTCTCCTTCAGGAAAAGCTGATTTTTCTTCTGTTTCCGATAATAGTTGAAAAATTTCTGTACTTTGAGTGGAAATAGAAAGTTCCTCAATCTCTTTTGCATTGCCACCAATTGCCATGATTGCTAATTCTTTTTCCAATACAGTACTAAACAAAAATACGATCACATTCTCAAAAGAATTCTTATTGCGAATATAACTATTCAAGATGGTTCCAATGGATTGAATACTCCTTGCCATATTGCTAAAAAATCGCTCTGCATCAATCTGGCGAGAATCAAGCGCATGCACATATTTATATATTTTATGACCTTTCTTTCCCAATTCGCTAATCATCTTGTTATCGGCATTAGTGTGAATCTTTGCTTTCTGGGGCATTTCAAATCTGGAGGCTTCATTCCCAGCAGCTAATGGTTCAGTCAGCTGGGCATTCTTATCATTCATATAAATATGCTGCAGCCTTTCTACCAAAGAAGCAATGTCTCGTTCTTCACTTATAGCAATATGTTCTAATAGTTCTCGCATTTCATCATTCGCCATTAATAGGGCATCTACAATGTCAAATAGGAGAGCAATTTCCCTGCTCCGTATTTTTCCCAGTACACTTTCCATGGCATGAGATAATTCAACAATTTTCTTAAAGCCGAAGAAACCTGCTGTCCCTTTAATATTATGGGCCGAACGAAATATTGCATTAATCACATTTTCATCATATTCTTTTTGTTCAAAGGACAGCAGTCCAGATTCTATCTTTTCTACATGTTCTTTCGCTTCTACAACAAATTCCTGAATCAGTTTTTCATCCTTCAGCATGCTAACACCTCTTCCTAAGTCAAACCGCAATCCATCTATTTCTGCCTTCACGTTTCGCTCGATACAACGCATCATCAGCTTTCTTGATCAACACTTCATAAGAGGAATCGGAATCTGGCATCATTGTGGCAACGCCTAAACTAATCGTAACATAGGAACTAATTGCAGAAGCACTATGAGGAATCTGCAGCTCTTCAACAGCTAACCTGATTTTTTCGGCAATCTTTTGTCCTCCGGCATAATCCGCTGCATATAAAACAACTGCAAATTCTTCACCACCATAACGTGCCTTTATATCTGAATTGCGTTTTACACTATGATCCAATACTGCTGCAACCTTTTTTAAGCATTCATCTCCTGCCGGATGCCCATAGGTATCATTATAAAGCTTGAAATAGTCCACATCAATCATGATAAATGTCATTATCTTTTTCTCTCGCAATGCGTGCCACCATTCTTTAGCCAAATAGTTTTCCAAACAGCGTCGATTGGCGATACCTGTAATTTCATCTTCCATAGAAAGGTCTTTTAACTTGCCATTTACAGTTTGTAACTCCCGCATAATATTTTCCATTACTCGTGTAGTCTCGTATAAGGTGGCATTGCGCTGCTCTAATTCATATTGATAACTCAATATGCGGCTGCCGACAGATAATCGGCAACTCAGTTCTCTTGGATCAATTGGCTTAGTCAAAAAATCATCTGCTCCAGCATCAAAGCCAATAACCATATCTTCTATATCGCTTTTTCTTGCTGTCAGCATAATGACATACGTATGTGACGTTTTTGTGTCTTGTTTTATCCTCTTACATAAGTCCACTCCATCTAGACCTGGCATAATCCAATCTAAGAGCACAATAACAGGCTCATTAATAATCTGGAATATTTTCCATCCACTTTCACCATCAGCAGCAAGGATTACCTCATATCCCCATTGCTGTACCATTTCTGATAGAATGGTGCGAATGCTTTTCTCATCATCAATGATTAATACTTTCATTTGATCTCACCTTATTTTATAATTTATCTTCATCTCTATATTTATAGCTTATACTATATAATGATTCGCCTTAAATCGCTAGATCTTATTATGATTTACTTTTCTTCTACTCTAAATAGATTTATTCAAAAAATCAAGAGAATCATGCATCTGCTTTCTTGCCATTTGGATTTGGCAACGATGAGCTTACGATGTAAGACACCTGTGCCAATATTTAATAATAAAAACCTTCTAATATAAAATATCCCCTACAGAGCAGACACTAATAAAGTCTCCTCTGTAGGGTTTTTTGTATGATAGAAAGGTCTTATCGTCAGGTATATTTTACATTTTAAATTGTCTAATAATGCCTTGAAGTTCTTCTGCCATCTTAGCTAACGCTTGGCTGGAGGCAGCAATTTCTTCCATAGATGCTGATTGCTCTTCAGTGGCAGCAGACACGATTTGTGTCCTGCCAACCGTTTCTTGACTAATTGTATCAATGTCATGTACCGATTCCACAATCTGGCGGCTTCCAGAAGCCATCTCTTCAATAGAAGTTGAAGTCTCTTTAATATGCCTTGCTAATTGGTCAATGAGTGCTGATATATCCCTGAAAGCTTGCCCTGCAGTGTTCACCACTTGTGCTCCAACATTAACCTCATGCCTGCCTTCTTTCATCGCAACCACTGCTTCTTCGGTATCTGACTGGGTTTCCGTAATTAAATCGGCAATTTTCTTGGCAGCTTCTTGGGATTGCTCTGCCAACTTACGAACTTCTTCAGCAACAACAGCAAACCCCCTGCCATGTTCACCTGCTCGTGCAGCTTCTATAGCAGCGTTTAGTGCCAGAAGGTTCGTTTGAGCAGAAATTCCCGATATCGTATCGACAATTTGTCCAATTTCTTTAGATCGTTCTCCCAATCTCGTCACCACTTGAGCTGACTTAGTCACCGTTTTCTCAACGATTTCCATCTGATTAATTGCCGCATTTACGGCTTGTGTACCATCTTGAGTAGCCTTAGAGGTTTGATCGGACACTCCGCTTATAATTGCTGAATTATCGGCAACTTTCTCAATGCCTGCAGAAAGCTGTTTCACTATCACCGTCGTAGTATTGACTGCGCCTGCCTGCTGTTCAGCTCCTTGGGCAACTTCACTAATCGTCGCTGCTACTTGATTTGTAGCTTGAGCCGATTGCTCTGCACTTGCTGTCAGCTCCTCTGACGAAGCAGCAACTTGTTCTGATGAAGATGCTACCTGGCGCACCAAACGCTGCAGGCTGCTAGCCATGCTATTTAATCCGACCCCAATCTCACCAATCTCATCCTGGTCTACCACATTAATATTTTCTACACCAAGATTTCCTTGTTCGATCTCATTTAGAAAGATACAGATGGATTTTAACCTTCTGGCAATGGTATTGGATAACCGCCAGCCTAAAAACAAGCATAGTAGAACAAAAAATCCTGTTAATGTGAAAATAACGATACCTGCAAATCCAGCAAGCTCTTGCCCTTTACTATTCGCCTTATCACTTTTATCTGACATGAAGTCAGCTAACTCCTTAAGAGTCGAATTGACAATCTCCAATTTGCCGGCTGCCTGCTGGGTGAAATAAACATATGCTTCCTGTTTGTGTCCTTGCCGAGATAATTCGATAGCTTTTTGACGCTCTGTTCGATATTGGCCAATTGCTTCTTTTAGCACTACTAACTTTTCTCGTTCGAAAGACCCTAAGTTTTGACTTTCATATGCCTTTAAAGTTTGGTCTGTTTCTGCCGACAATGATTTCATCTGCGTGACTAAGACATCTTCTCTTGCTTTGTCAAGATTACCAAAAATCATCTCCAGGATCATCCCATGAACGGCTCTAAAATTATGTCGTGTTTCATTTAACCTCTTAATCGACAACAGATTTTCACTATACATAACTTTCATTTCGTAACTCATTGTGTTGGTATAATAATATCCGATAGAACCAACTAAAAGTGTTGCCATTGATATTATTAAAATAATCGCCAGTATTTTCCCTTTAACCTTTAGCTTCACGCCAACCTCCTAATAATATAAATGTAAAAATATAGCACCAGGCCAAGATGCACTGGTGCTAATTACAACTCTACATTGAATCGGCAACCTGGCAATCATAGGATATTCCCTTAGACCCATGGCTTTGCGTCCTTATCTTTTGATAAGTTTGCCATAATATATTTTTCTACTCAATATTACATTATATTACATAAACTGTCAACATATCCCATGATTGTTAGCATTAAGGATATATTATGACTTACGACTCAAAAGCAATGCTGTAATGATTGCTGTTAAGGGAATGGAGCAAATAAGTCCTATGCTTCCTGTAAGGGCTCTCGTAATCTCTGTTGCAACAATGTTCAAATTCATAATTCGTATGAATGATATATTATCTTGTGATGCAATCAAAAATATCAGCGGCAAGGAGCTGCCTGTATAAGCTAAGATCAAGGTATTTGCCATCGTTCCCATAACATCGCGGCCGACATTGATACCAGATTTGAATATTTCAGCAAAACCATAATGTGGACAAGACTGCTTGATCTCGTATTGAGTAGAAGCAATGGATATGGTTACATCCATAACCGCACCTAATGATCCTAGAATAATGCCTGCAAACAGTACCTCTTGAAAGTTCATAAAGCTGAGAGTCGTCACCTTTAGCATCATTGCTTCTTCACTGTCCAGTCCAGTCAGATGCATCAAAGATATCGAGATAGCAGCTAATACACCAGCAATAAGTACACCACCAACAGTTCCTAGAATAGCCCCCCAGGTCTTTTCATTCCAGCCGCTAATAGTAATTTGAGTAATGGCGGTAATCACTGAACAAACGAGCATAGTAGCAATGATAAAATTCCAATGATAAGTAAGGATCAAAGGAACCATACCTTTAAGAATAAGAGCCACTGAAAAACAGATAACAAAAATTGTTTTGATACCGATCGTCTTCCCTAGAATTAATAAGGATAAAACGAAGAGACCAACTAAGATATAGGTAGGAAAAAGACGATTATAATCAGCAATATGATATTGTTTTTCATTTTGCACTTCGCTCACGGCAAGAATAATTTTATCGCCTGGGCTGGGAATGATGTCAAATAAAGGTTGATTCGTAATATAATTAATGCTTTGTACTTGCTTGCCAGACTCCGCGCCTGACGTGAGCAGGACTGTAACTAAACTTTTACTGCTGATACCCACTTTTTTATTGGGTGCTACATCCAAAGATTGTATGGATAACACCACGCCATTCACGTACTCGATAGATTCCCCATTGCTTCCTGCCCCTAGAACAGGTACGGTTCCAAAAAGTAAACAGGCTATGAGAGCGACTAGAACATAACAGGGAAAAATGCGTTGTAATTTCATTACGTTCTCCTTGCAATAAAAAATTTACTATATTGTAATAGCTGTACATAAATAGAAACATAAGCTGGACCAAAGGTAATTTATGCTTCCATTACTAGAATAATCCTAAGCTAAGAAATTCGACTACCACCTACAGATTTTCCTGCAAACCAGACTGAGCAATTATAGAAAGAAAAGCTAGGTACCTATTCCCCATGGGAAAGGTACCTAACTAGAGCAAAACCTCATTAAGAATAACTATGACTTACTTATAAGCGAAATTGAGAAACCACTACTTGCAATTCATTTGCCATACTAGCCAATGCCTGGCTGGAAGATGCAATCTCCTCCATAGAAGCGGATTGTTCTTCCGTTGCTGCAGAGATGGTCTGGGTGTCTCCCGCTGTATCACCTGCTATGCTTTTTACACTATCTACAGATGAGACTACATCACCGCTGGAAATAGAAAGTTTCTCAGCAGCTGTACCAATATCCTGGATCTGGCCATTTAACTCTTGGATCATTGTAGTAATAGCATGAAATCGTTCACCAGCACTCGTAATAATCTCTGTGCCTTTGGATGCTTCAATCGTTCCCTGATTCATGGCTGCTACTGCTTTACCAGTCTCCCCTTGAATATCGCGAATAATAACAGCGATTCTTTGGGCTGCTTCTTGGGACTGCTCTGCTAACTTTCGGACTTCATCAGCTACTACTGCAAAACCTCGCCCTTGCTCACCAGCTCTTGCCGCCTCTATAGCTGCATTCAGTGCCAATAAATTTGTCTGTCCGGCAATGCCGCTGATGACATCGACAATTTCACCAATTTGCTGCGAACTTGTCCCTAATTGCTGTACCACTTGTGCCGATTGGGCAACTGACTCTTCAATAATCTGCATTTGTTTCGTTGCCAGATTCACTGCATCTCCACCATCACTTGCGACCTGAGCCGTTTCCTCTGATTTTTCAGATACCTGATTGGCATTGTTGGCAATATGAGTAATAGCTAAAGCCATATCCCCTACGACTGAAACGGTCTGCTCTACTGTCACCAGTTGACTGGATGCGCCGCTGGCTACATTCGTAACCGTTTCAGCAACTTGTCCTGCCGCTTGGGCAGACTGCTCAGAACTGGCTGTTAATTCTTCACTGGCTGCAGCTACTTGCTCAGCAGATTTTGCCACCTGTCCCACTACATGGCGCAAATTATCAGTCATAGCTGTAAATGCCTGAACCATATCGCCAATCTCATCTTTGGCAGTATATTGAATAGTAATCACCCGCAGATCACCGCTGGCGATACTTTGGGCTGATGCCGCTACTTTTCCAAGAGGTTTGGAAATCCGCCGTGCCAGAAAGATGGCCAAAATGCAAGCTAAGATCAAGATCATCACATCTAAAATTCCAAGCAGCATCTGCATGCGATCTGTTGCATCAACATTCTGTTGTATTCTAAGATCCATTCTTTCAGTTAAAAACTTTACGGTATCACTTGTGCTTTTTTCAGCGGCTTGAATTTTTGCTCCTGAAGCAGCTACTGCTTTTAAGGCTTCCTCTTGACCTAGTGTCTTGCGAGCATTAATTCCTTGATCAGAGACCTTATGATATTCAGCAAGTGCTGTCCTAAGAGCAGCTACCTGTTCTTTACCCTCAGGTGTAATTAACTTCTTTTCCAGGCTAGCTAAAGTAGCCTCCATATTTTTTCTAGAGGTTTCATACCCCTGAACATATGTAGGATTCATCGTTAAAATATAACCTCGGACTTGCGATGATTGAACATTTAATTCAATAGTAAGATCCTTAACCTCAACTACTAAAGGAACGCTTCGCTTCAGTACATTTTCATAACCATCTTGTATCTTGTCGATTTCATAATATGTATATACGTTAAGCCCTGTAAAAGCAATAACGATCATGATACATACAAATAATATTTGCTTGCTAATTGATATTCGCATAAAATTCTCCACCTTATCCCCTCATAAATTTGATAAAAACGACTTTTAGCTTGTCAAAGAATCTCTACTTTGTCAATGTATTTATATTAATGTAACACAATTTGCTTATGTTACATCAAATAAGAGAATTAAGGCTAAATAGGTTTAGATAATCTTTAATTAATTACACAATTTGAGAAACTACTTGCTTTTTTCCAATTCTATTTGGTACATTATGTAATATTTCCGGGAAATCAATCCATATTTTCAAAATATTAAGTGGCAAAAGAAGGAAAATGCCAAAAAATGACGTAATGTATTAAAAATAGACAACATCAAGGTAACATAAGCAAATTTTGTTACCTTGATGTTGTTTTTATTTCATCAGGTCCGATAAAACCCAGTTATGATTTACGTTTATTATGCCTATATCTTAATGTAAACTTAATTGCTTGGCGATAGCCTCAATATGTCTTTTTCGCAGCCATTCACCAATTTCTTTCCCCTGCAAGGCTGCAGGGACACTCTCCCCCTGAGGTAATACCATTGCAGCTTTCAGTGGTCCCAAAGGTAAGGCTTTTATTTGAGAAGCGGTAATAATGATATCCAATTCTTCAATTTGGAGAGAACCACGCCTTAACTTTCCAATCGTATCTACTATTTTTTCAGGAGTCGGTTCCTTTAAAAATTCTATGATTTGCTCCACCTTAAGGGCCGCATCCAGCCAATCCCCTGGCAGAGTCATTCTCTGATTCCATCGTGCTAAACGCATTTGATCCATGACTAAACCCAAGGATGCAAATCGTAATTTAGAGCTTGCTGTGGCCTTTGCCACTAAATTAAAACCAGTTACTGCCTTTTCAAAATCTTCTATAGACAACTCTGCAATTTCTTGAAAGGTAACTTCCAATAATTGTGCTTCCGCCAGAACTTTAAAAAACCGTCCAGGTTCGGACGCCTCTGCTAAGACCTTGCTAAATTCTGCAATCATTCTTTCCACAGGTTCGTGAATCAACTCTTCTTTAACATCTCTGGCAAGAAGCATAGTAGCTGGATCTATTGAAAAGCCAAACCGAGCGGCATGGCCGGCAAGACGCAAAGCGCGCATTGGATCATCGGAAAAATGCTTACTAGTCGCTCGTAATACCTTATTCCTTATATCCTCTCGCCCATGGAAAGGATCAATAATTTCTCCTGTCAAGCTATCCTGAGCCATGGAATTAACAGTAGTATCCCTTCTAAAAAGATCTTCCTCAATGGTAATCTTTGGTTTGGCTGATACTCTAAATCCTTTATAGCCACTGGCGACTTTCCACTCTGTCCTGGCAAAGGCAACTTCACGCTTTATGCCGTCTATCGCCAGACGAAAAACCGGAAAAGACTTACCACATTCTTCTGCCTTGGGAAATAACATTTTAAAATTTTTCTTAACCATACCAACAACACTAAAATCGATGTCTTTCGGTGTCACGCCCATAAAACTGTCCCGGACACAACCACCGACTCTAAAAACACGCCCACCATTCTCGGCAATGATTTGAGCGAACTCTCTCTCTGTTAATACATTATCACTCATAATGTCTTCTTTCTCCTTTTATCTCCTTAAAAACAAATAAAACCAGTCGAACCACAAACGTGCAAAGTACATAAAGGCTATTATATTTTGGAAAAATTCACTTTCTTAGTTGTATAGATTTTCCCCTTTATCTTTGTACTTTGAAGTGCCTCTAGTACAAGCTCGCCTTTATTGGCGAGAATTTCAACATAAGAGCAGGTATCTTGAATGTCAATAATACCAATATCATTGCCCTTAACTCCTGGAATAGCAGTGATCGCTCCCAGTATATCTCCTGGGCGCATCTTTCCTTTTTTCCCCCCATTGATTCGAATTCTCGTAATCTGCCTATTTAATTTCTCACTTTTATCAACTTTAGGGGTAGGCTCCATTCTATCATAGATGCTTGAACTTAGCTGCCCTTCTTCTATTTCTGCCATCGTCGGCAGCTCTTTTTTAGGTATCTTATATTGAACATATTCCTCTATTCTCTGTAAATCCCTATATTCCATTCTCGTTACAAAAGTAATAGCTGCTCCTATATTTCCAGCCCTTCCGGTCCTGCCAATTCGATGTATGTAGCTTTCATTATCTAGCGGCATATCATAATTAACCACAAGAGATATATCATCAATATGGATGCCCCTTGCCGCCACATCCGTTGCGATCAAAAACTGAAACTCTCCTCTTTTAAACCTTTGAATGGATTCCAAACGATCCCTTTGTTCCATGCCGCCATGCAGGCTGCCGCAAGAGCAGCCTTTTTCTTTCATCTTTGTCAGCAGCATCTCTACCTTGTCTCTTGTATTGCAAAAGAGAATGCAAGTACTTGGTCTTTCTATTTGCAGTATTTGCATAAGTAAAGCCAACTTTTCATTTTGTTCTATATCATAATAGTGTTGTTCAATGTTCTGTAAGCTGGAATTGTCTGAATCAATTTCTACTTTAATTGGATTTTTCATATATTGACTGCATAGATCCTGAATCTTTTCTGGCATGGTAGCAGAAAACAACATGGTAACCCTATTATCGGGCAACATTTTTACGATAGCTTCCACCTGATCAATAAAGCCCATATCTAGCATTTTATCTGCTTCATCAATAATCAGATACTGCACGTCTTCTACATTCACACTTTTTCTTTCTAGATGATCTAACGTTCTCCCGGGAGTCCCAACGATCACATGTACTCTTTGATTCAATTCCCTTTTTTGCATTTCCATTGACTGCCTGCCAACAACAGCAGCACACCTGATTCTTTTAAATCTGCCGATATTGGCAATATCCTGCTTTACCTGTACTGCCAATTCTCGTGTTGGTGTAAGAACCAGCACTTGGGGATTCTTTTGCTCCACTCTTATTTTTTCACAAATCGGGATAGCAAAAGCAGCTGTCTTCCCGCTGCCCGTTTGGGATCTCACTATAATATCTTTTTGGGCAAGAGCCAAGGGTATGACTTGTTCTTGAACCTTAGTAAGTATCTCGTACCCTAATTCCTCTAATGCCTGTGCTATTTCTTTACTAAAAACATACTTGTATAAGCTTTGTTCATCCATATGACTTTAAAACCTCATTTTTAAAATTATTCGATATTTATCTTGCACTGCAATCATTTGAATATCTTTACATATATCATAGCATAGCTAAGAGTGATATAAAAATAGCCGTTTAAAGATTGATTGTCCGTTGTGAATTTGTTTAAAATAAGATATGCTGTTATGAGTACAACAATAAGAAATATTGAGGTGATATCACGTGTCTGATACTGTATCATATACCCCGGAGGAAGTAGCTAAATTACTTAAAATTTCACGTTTCACCGTCTATGAATTCATCAAGCGTGGTGAATTGACAGCGTATCATATCGGACGAAAATTGCGAATCGAAGCACCGGATTTGGATATTTTTATGAAAAAGAGCAAGGGCGCAAGCCAACCAGCCTTCCAGCCAGGTACGCAAATAAGCAATTCCCCGTCTTCTATGCAAGATGGCTTGATTATCTATGGGCAAGATGCTGCTCTTGATGTATTAACCAGGCATCTAGAAAAACAGATGCCTCATGTTCGTTTCCTCCGCTCTTATAACGGCAGTATGGATGGTTTAAACGCGTTGTATCACGGCACGGCAAATTTGATTACCACTCATCTTTGGGACGGTGATACCGGAGATTACAACACTCCTTACGTCCGCCGTCTATTACCAGGACAGCGAGCACTCATTATTAATTTAGTATATCGCCAAGCGGGATTCTATGTCGCTCCCGGCAATCCCAAGAATATAAAAGACTGGTCTGATTTAATCAATCCTGAAATTCGTTTTATTAATAGAGAGCGAGGCTCAGGAGCACGAGTACTTCTCGATGAAAAATTCCGACAGCTGCAGATTGATCCCAGAGCCATTTCAAACTATAGTCAAGAAGAAACCAGTCATCTTGCCATCGCCAGCTCTGTGGCACGAGGTGAAGCCGATGTAGGATTAGGAATTGAAAAAGCAGCAATGCAGGTGCAAAATGTAGAA
>CAMKSY010000070.1 GCA_946415545.1 uncultured Pelosinus sp.
TCAGCATTATTACGAACTTCTACTTCGTCCTTACGAGCCTTATCTTCCGCTGCATGAGCTTCTGCCTCTTTTACCATACGCTCAATATCATCTTTGCTCATACCGCCAGATGAAGTAATGGTAATTTTTTGTTCCTTACCAGTGCCCAAGTCTTTTGCTGATACATGAACAATACCGTTAGCGTCAATATCAAATGAGACTTCAATACGAGGTACGCCACGTTGTGCAGGTGGAATGTCTTTTAGTTCAAAACGTCCTAATGTTTTATTATAAGCAGCCATTTCTCTTTCGCCTTGCAGAACATGAATATCTACAGATGGCTGATTATCTGCCGCAGTAGAAAATACTTGGCTTTTTGATGTAGGAATAGTGGTATTACGTTCAATAATTTTAGTGCATACTCCACCTAATGTTTCAATCCCCAATGATAATGGAGTTACATCAAGTAAAAGAACATCTTTAACTTCTCCCACTAACACACCAGCCTGAATCGCAGCCCCTACTGCTACACATTCATCAGGATTTACACCACGGTGCGGCTCTTTGCCCAGGAAGTTTTTGATTGCTTCTTGCACTGCAGGAATACGAGTAGAACCACCCACCAATATTACTTTCTCAATATCTTTAGGTGACAAGCCTGCATCACTCATTGCTTGACGAGTTGGCCCCATAGTAGACTCAACCAAATCAGCAGTTAATTCATCAAATTTAGCTCTTGTTAAGTTTACTTCTAAATGTTTAGGACCCGTTTGATCAGCAGTAATAAAAGGTAAATTAATATTAGTTGTCAATACACCAGAAAGTTCAATTTTTGCTTTTTCGGCAGCTTCACGCAGGCGCTGCTCTGCCATACGATCTTTGGATAAATCAATACCATTTTCTTTTTTAAACTCTGCAACTAACCATTTCATAACACGCTCATCGAAGTCATCTCCACCTAAACGGTTATTACCATTAGTAGCCTTTACCTCAAACACACCTTCACCAAGCTCTAAGATGGACACGTCAAAAGTACCACCACCTAAGTCAAAAACCAATACCGTATGGTCGTTACCTTTATCAATACCATAAGCTAACGCTGCAGCAGTTGGTTCATTGATAATACGAAGTACTTCTAAACCTGCAATGGTTCCAGCATCTTTTGTTGCTTGACGTTGGCTATCATTATAATAAGCCGGTACAGTAATAACAGCTTGCGTAACAGTTTGACCTAAATAAGCTTCTGCATCTGTTTTTAATTTTTGTAAAACCATTGCAGAAATTTCTTGAGGAGTATAAGACTTATCATCAATTTTCACTTTATAATCAGTACCCATATGTCTTTTAATAGAACTAATCGTACGTTCAGGATTGGACACAGCTTGGCGCTTTGCCAATTGACCAACCAAGCGCTCATCATTCTTAGAAAAGCCTACTACAGAAGGAGTAATTCTGTTTCCTTCTGCATTTGCAATAACAACCGGCTCTCCACCTTCCATTACTGCTACACATGAATTTGTAGTACCAAGATCTATACCAATTACTTTTGCCATTTTTTCTTCCTCCTTGAAATATGTAAAATTTTATTTTTAAAATGAAGTTTTTAAGTAACTTCTAATTACTTACGACTTTAACCATACTGGGTCTGATAACCTTGCCTTTTACAGAATATCCTTTTTGCAGTTCTTCTACAATTATACCGTCAGGCTGGTCAGCATCTTCCACTCTCATTACAGCTTCATGCTCTTGAGGGTTAAAGGTTTTGCCAACTGCTTCCACAGCCACCAGTCCATCTTTTTCCAACTGTTGCATCAATTGGCGATAAATCATTTCCACTCCTGACAACATTTTATTTGCATCCTGAGTAGCAGCACTGCACAATGCTCTTTCAAAATTGTCAATAATAGGCAGCAATTCTAAAATAAGATTTTGTGCTACGATATTTGATAACTCTTCTTTTTCTTGACGAGTACGTCTTCGGAAATTATCAAAATCCGCCTGCAATCGTTTGTAGCGATCACTACTCTCTTCTAACAGACGCTCTTTGTCTGCAAGTTCCGCCTGCATTTTAGTATTCTCTATCTCATCTAAAACTTCTATTGTTTCATCAGGTGCAACACATTGGTCCTCAATTTTTTCTTGTATTTCTTCTTTTGTTTCACTCAAATAAATCACCCCATCTTATAATATATGAATTCTTTCTGCAAATTTAGCGAATTTATATTATTCTTCTTTTTTCTTAATAATCGTATCAATACGTAAAATAGCAATAGCAACTTCTCCTGCTGCCTTCACGGCATGTAATTTCACTGTGGCAGGATCGACTACGCCAAGACTCATCATATCAACCACTTCACCAGTATCGCAATCAATTCCTAAAGAATCTTTATTTTGATTGGCATGGGCTGCAATGACATCCTCTACCTTTTCCAGAGGATTATAGCCAGCATTCTCTACAATTTGCGCTAACGGTCTGCGTAATGCATGTATTACACAATCTACTCCATAAGCCGCCATGCCTTTAACTGCATCCCTAGTCTTAGCAATATCACGGCTAATGGCAATTTCAACAGATCCACCCCCAGGCACATAACCACCCTTAACAGCAGCTTGCACGCTAGAGGCTGCATCTTTGGCAATACGCTGCCGTTCACCAACCACTTCCTTGGTAGCAGCACCCACTAAAATAGTAGCCATAGGCTTGCCAGAACCGCCCAATATACGAACATGCTTCAATTTCTCATCTTCATACACTTTTTTCGCCAATCCCAAAGAGCTAGTGATGTTCGCAATATCTTTCTTAAGACCTGTGCGTTTAATCATACGTGCTCCTACATGATCCGCAGCACGACGCAATTCTTCTGACACTACTCGCTGAATTACCATAATACCAGCATCTGTCAATATTTCTTCTGCACTACTATGGACACCTCGATCTACCAATACTACATTAACACCAAGTTCAACAATTTTATGTACATTTGTCTTGAACTCATTTTGCAATTCCAGATACCGTTTAAAGCCGGCTTCAGTACTTAGCGCCTCATCACCAATTTCTTCAGGTTCTAAGGCATCATCAATAACCAACACTTTTCCTTGAATACTCTCTACAGGCATATCTTGATTCAATCGCTGCTTATCAACAATAACACCCATAAAGACCTCATTTTCAGCGCCTTCCTGCGAGACAATAATCTCCGACAGTTTAAAACTAAACTCACGTAATTTCTCAATACCGATAAGCCCTGCAGCCTTAATAACCAATTTAGCAATATCACTATATTCGCGGCCAGCAATCATAGCAATACGATGTAGAATGGGATCTTGTATGTCAGAAATATGTTTTGCTCGATCCTTAATTTGCTCCAATGCCAGCGTCACACCATGTTTAATTCCTTCAATAACACGAGCAATAGGTACACCTTTTAATACTTGATTTACTCCTTCTCCTACCAAGCCACCAGCCATAATAGTTGCAGTTGTTGTGCCATCTCCAATTTCAGTTTGCTGGGCTCTAGCAACGTTAATCAACATTTTGGCTGCCGGGTGATCCACATCCATTTTATCTAAAATCGTAACGCCATCATTTGTGATTATGACTTCACCGGAAGAACCTAACAGCATAGTATCTAGCCCCTTAGGACCAATAGTCCCCTCAACAGCTGACGTAACCACTCTGATAGCATTCCCGTTTGTCATGAGTGCCGCTAATCTTTCATCTACTTCAGAACCATTATTAGCTTGTTTTAGCTTCATCCTTGGTTCCTCCCTAATTACAGTTCTATTATATGTATAATAGAGTCAGTAATACCTTTCATTATAGAAGCAGGCATTACTCCTCTATATTTTATACTTTTTAAGTACTTCTCCTAGATGATTATGCATAAACTCCAAAACTGACATGACCTTACCATAATCCATCCTAGTCGGACCTAATACAGCTACCGTTCCCACTACTTGACCATCAATGCGATAGGTAGCCTGCACCATACTGCAGTCTTGAATTCCGCTATATTTGTTCTCATCACCAATTGTAACAATAACACCATCATTTTTTTGTTTTTGCAAAATGTCTGCCAACAAATGTTCTTCTTCCAGCATATCTAAGAAAGATTTTACTTTTTCGATATTTTTAAATTCTGGCTGACTTAATAATTGGGTGGTGCCACCAAGATACAACCGCTCATTTTTTTCCACAACCAATGCCTGCTTTAGAATCCCTAATGCAGTTTCTAACAAGTCCACATCAATTAGCATTTCATTTTGAATTTCCCGTAGAATGGATAATTCGATATTCTCAAAGGATAATCCTGATAAACGCCTATTAATGTGTTCGGCAATACGCTGCAAATCATTAAATGAAAGCCCCGTTGGTATATCAATCACCTTATTTTCTACAAATCCTGTATCTGTCACTACAACCAAGATTGTACGACTGTCATCAAAAGGTAGAAATTTAAGATACTTAAAGGCGCATTGAGTTACTTGCGGCACTAAAACTAATGAAATATTACTCGTTATTTTAGATAATATTTTGGCGGTTTCCTGAAAGACCTCTTCAACATGACGCGTTTTCTCCTGGTACCAATTTTTAATTAGCGCAATTTCTCTTTCAGACATCCGAGTCGGTGATAATAAAGAATCTACATAAAAACGATATCCTTTTGCAGAAGGAATTCTTCCCGATGAAGTATGAAGCTGCTCAATATAACCTAAAAGTTCAAGATCAGCCATTTCATTGCGAATGGTTGCAGGACTAACGCCTAAATCATGTTTGCGGGCAATAGTTCGTGAGCCAATAGGCTCCGCGGTGGAAATATAATCATCAACAATCGCTTGAAGAATACTACGTTTTCTCTTATCTAGCATACGAGTTCCACCTCCCCATTGTTAGCACTCGACCTTGTAGAGTGCTAACACCTACTAAAAAAATACCACTCCTGCGCCTGAATGTCAAGATCTAATAATTGTTTTATTCAGGTAAAAATTCACGAAATACAACATTTCCATACTTCATGCCTAAAACAGTAAGTTTTATCCTATTTTCTTTTACAGCAATCAACTTTTTCTGAAGTAGTTCTGATACAATGTCTCCATACTCCAAGTAGAATCCACGTTTAAACAATTCCTGAAACTCTAAAATAGACAGCCCCTGTACTGTCCGCAAAGCTAAAAAAATATATTCAGCCATAGCAACCTTAGTACTAAGATTTTCTCGTAATTCAATTGGCGGCTTTCCACTTTGGATGCACTTTATATATTGAGGTACACTAGATATGTTACTAAGCCGCTCTTTCTGTAAAAAAGAATGAGCCGCAGCCCCCACCCCTATATAGGGTTGGTATCTCCAATATTTTAAATTATGACGGCATTCATACCCTGCTTTAGAAAAATTGGATATCTCATAGCGATTAAAACCATGCTGAGGTAAATATTCAGTTGTAAAGGTATACATCTCTTCATCTTCAACTTCATCTGGTAATATAAGTGTTCCTTTTTGGTCCATAGCAGCAAAAGGCGTACCTTCTTCTACTTTCAATCCATAAGCCGAGATATGGGTAATATCAAGTTTCATTGCCTTTTGGATACTAGCCTCTAAATCCTTACAGGATTGACCTGGCAATCCGTACATCAGGTCTAGATTAATATTACTGAAACCTGCATCTTGCGCTTCTTTAACGGATCTTACAGCCTGCTCAGCACTATGTATCCTGCCAATTGACTTTAATAATGCATCGGAGAAAGTTTGTACACCAAAGCTAATCCGGTTAACCCCACCTGATTTTAAGACTAATAGTTTCTCTTGGTTCGTCGTGCCAGGATTGGCTTCTACGCTAAATTCTGCAGCTTCGTCAATAGAAAAACTTTCATGTACCTTATTTAAGATGACTTTTAAAGTATCTGCAGGTAAAAGAGTCGGCGTTCCACCACCAATATAGATTGTGTCAATCAAAGTACCAGATAAAACACCGCCCCAGCCAGAAATTTCCTGGCATAAGGCGGCAACATAGGGCTGTAATAAATGAGTAATATTATCATAGGAAGGAAAATCGCAATATAAACATTTTTGTTGACAAAAAGGAATATGAATGTATAAACCCGTCTTCATTTCATCACCTTAATCAATCTTTAATATAGCCATGAAAGCTTCTTGCGGAACTTCTACATTACCAACCTGCTTCATGCGTTTTTTACCTTCTTTTTGTTTTTCTAAAAGTTTACGTTTACGGCTGATGTCTCCACCGTAGCATTTCGCTAGTACATCTTTACGCATAGCTCTTACTGTTTCTCGAGCAATTACTTTATTGCCTATCGCTGCTTGAATCGGAATTTCAAACATTTGCCTAGGAATGATACCTCTTAACTTTTCGACCAAAATTCGGCCGCGGTAGGCTGCTTTATCACGATGCACTATAATTGACAAAGCATCTACAGGTTCTGTATTCAGTAAAATATCTAATTTAACCAGCTTCGATTCTCGGTAGCCCAACAATTCGTAATCTAAGGATGCATAGCCTCTTGTAGCCGATTTTAGACGGTCAAAATAATCATAAATGATTTCACTCAGAGGCAATTCATATGTCAGCATCACTCTAGTCACATCTAAATACTTCATGTCTTTAAATTCGCCACGTTTTTCTTGTGATAGTTCCATGACCACACCTACATAGTCATTAGGCACTATTACCATTGCCTTAACATACGGTTCCTCAATATGCTCAATCTCCTGAGGCGTTGGCAACTTAGAAGGGTTTTCAATTTCAAAGATCTCTCCATCCGTCTTAAAAACTTTATAAATAACACTTGGTGCTGTTGTAATTAAAGTAATATTATACTCTCGTTCTAATCGCTCTTGTATTACTTCCATATGTAATAATCCTAAGAATCCACAACGAAAACCAAAACCTAAAGCACTGGAAGTTTCTGGTTCAAAGACCAAGGATGCATCATTTAGCTTTAATTTTTCCAAAGCATCTCGTAAAAGATCGTATTCAGAACTATCTACTGGATACAAACCACAATATACCATGGGTGTAACTTTACGGTAACCCGGCAGTGCCTCGGCAACAGGACGGTCTGCATCTGTAATCGTATCACCAACTCGGACATCTTTTACATTTTTAATACTTCCAGCTACAAAGCCTACATGACCAGGTGCAAGTTCACTGACATTTGTCATGGCAGGTCTAAAAACGCCCACTTCAGTTACTTCTACAATTTTATTTGTAGCCATCATCTTCATTTTCATACCCGGTTTAATGATACCATTAATTACTCTTACATAAGCAATGACACCCTTATAGGCATCAAAATGAGAATCAAAAATTAGTGCACATAATGGTTCTTCAACAGTACCTTTAGGAGGTGGGATTTTTTTCACAATGGCTTCTAGTACCTCTTCAATGCCAATACCCGATTTAGCGCTAGTTAGCACAGCCTCTGAAGTATCCAGACCAATTACATCTTCTACTTCTTGTTTTACTCTTTCCGGATCAGCGCTTGGCAGGTCTATCTTGTTAATAACTGTAATGATTTCTAAATCATTATCTAATGCTAAATATACATTTGCCAAAGTTTGAGCTTCAATCCCTTGAGCTGCATCTACAATCAGGAGTGCTCCTTCGCATGCTGCCAAACTGCGTGAAACCTCATAAGTAAAGTCAACGTGTCCTGGTGTATCGATAAGATTTAACATATAAGTCTCGCCATCTTTAGCCGTATATTCCAGCCTTACAGATTGAGCTTTAATCGTAATTCCACGTTCTCTTTCCAGATCCATATTATCCAAAACTTGAGCTTCCATCTGGCGGGAAGATAGGGTGCCTGTATACTCAATCAGGCGATCAGCAAGGGTGGATTTTCCATGATCTATATGAGCAATTATCGAGAAATTGCGGATATTATTCGTCTTCATATAGGCCTCCTCTCGAAATCAATAGCATAATTACTGCTATTGATTATATCACCTGGAACCTAACACCTGCAAGTATTACCTAAACTGCCGTAAATAAACATTTATAGTTTCCCATCCTTGCTTTAGATAGTTTTCCAGATATCTCATTTTTGAGGTCAGCCACGCAAATTCTTTACGGCAATCAATATATAAATACTTAGGAACCGTCCAGGTACCCAAAGAGGTCTTAATACTTACACCAGCATTCTGATTCTTAATTTCAGCAACTGCATATACTGCACTGATACTGCAGTCAGAACCTAATATCTCCATAGTATAAATACCTTCGTGATTGCGGCTTATATCAAGAATACGTACAAATTCCTGTCGCTGTGTTAACGTATTTAATTGTCGTTCTGCTACAGATAACCCTAGGGCTATAACTACAACTAAAATCATTAAACCACGAATAATCATTAAGACATCCCTATAAGCTAAGGAGCAAAACACATCCTCACCTCTTAATAAAAGATACATCGGCATCTTACTGTATATTATTTTCATTAATAATTTCAGCTAATACATCACCAAACATTTCCATAGCACGCTGCGCTTCTTCTTTTGAATTCTCCTGGCACCCTACCTCAAGCAATAAAGCCCTTGGATGTAGATGCTGATTATATCGCCAATTTTCCATTTGAATTCCAAAAGAAAGACCTGGAAAACGCTGATTTAATTTAGCATCAATTAATTTAGCAAAAGCATGATTCTGCTGCCAATGAGGCTGAACTAAATCCTGCTGCCCTATGCAAACCAATATTTTGATCTTTGCAACTTCTACACCATTTACCATCGCGGTGTGACTTTCTTTATTACCAGCATCACGATGTATATCAAAATACATCTGAATTGATGGATTTTCAGCTATCATTTTTCTTACTGTAACCTCTGAAGCATCATAAGCTTTCATAAAACTTGGATAATCATTAACAGTAGTATTTTGCAGCGTAGAAATTCCATAAGTACCTAACTGCTTAGCTAGGGCTCCCCCTACATCTACAATGTCGCCTAGCTGCCCTCCCGGTTTATGAGTAGCACCGGTATTAGGAACATAGGATTCTGCTGTATGTGTATAGTAGAGACCAACCAAAGGCTTCCCGCTTGGTATCGTTTCGTTTCTTTCAAACTTAGGAAAATTGGGCAAAGTCATAGCACTTACTGTTTGCGGTACAGATTTAACCTTTGTCAACAAGGGAATTTCAACCTGTAATATAGAACGTATATCAGCAATATCCACACCAATTAAGAATCGCATCGTCTCTCTTAGCAGCTGCTGCGCATTCTGTTCATTTTTTACAATTACGACTGGTCTAGGCTCTGTAGTATGAATCAAACCAGGAATGCCAGAAAATAAAATATCACGCCATTGTGGCAATCCATATTGTGGTTGACGCAAAGAACCATTTGCACTTGCTGGGATAACCTCTTGAGATTTATCTAAACCTTGCCACATTACTACGCTAAAAAAAAGCAGAGCAAGTATTGCAAATCCAATTTTTTTATGCCGCAGATACCTTGCCTGATGACGTGCACGCCTTGTTAACATCCTTTCCTCCCTTGACATCTGTGCTATGAAATAAAGCACAGGTTGTCACACTTTTTTGTTTACATACAATGTATATGCTTGGGAGGAAAGGGATAGTACTGAAATAGCTTAGAGATCACTAGGAAGAACAAAGCTTTTTTCAATCAAATTACATTTTATTAATGCAAATAAGCATGTATATTTTCATAATCAATGTGAGGATGCATTGCTTGATTAATTCCCCCCGCCACAGCTACCGCAATATCATCAATAAAACGGTCTACCTCTTTGGGGGTTACCATCAAATCACCCAGTACCTCTGGTAATACTTGACGCAATATCGTGTGGCGATCTTCATCAGATAAATTCTCCATGCTTTTAAAGTAACGTGCGAATGGCGCATGCTCTTGCAAGACATTAATCGTATCCATGGCAATGGTAGAAGCATGGACTACGGTTGGTACACCAATAGCAATTACCGGTACTCCTAAGGATTCCTGAGTCAAGCCAAAGCGTTTATTGCCTACACCAGAACCAGGGCTGATACCCGTATTGGCTAATTGTACAGTAGTAATCACCCTACGGCTGGATGCAGCAGCTAAGGCATCAATAGCGATAACAAGGTCTGGTTTTACTTTGCTAACCAATCCCTGTACAATTTCTACAGTCTCCATACCAGTAATCCCTAAAACACCGGGTGCAATGGCACAAATTGACCGCACTCCTCCCTTGAGCTCAGGTGATAAGATTTCCTGCAAATGTCGTGTTACTACAATTTTGTCAATAGCCCGTGGACCTAACGCATCAGGAGTAATATTACGATTGCCTAAACCAATGACTAAGACTGTTGCTTTTTTAGATAGTTCAGCCATACCCACCAGCTCATCTGCCAATAGCTTCATTATTTTTTCTTGCAGAGGAGTATTCTTATAACGGAGTCCCTGAGCTTCTATTGTGACATAAGTTCCCTGTTTCTTTCCCATGATCTTTTCCGCTTCTGGTGTAGTAATCTCAACTTTAGTAAGGACAACCTCTTCATCTTCGGATGTTTTTACTAAAACACCTGGAATATCCTCACTCACTCGTTTGGTTAATAATTCCCTTGCTTCTAATGCTAAATCAGTGCGAGAAGTACCTGTAAAATGCTCCACTTTTATCCACTCCTTAGGTCTAAAATCAAAATTATTTTACCCTAAAATGTTATTAGCTATGCAATTAACATATCCCTTAATAAAAGTAACTCCCTATAAGTATGCAAACCCTTGGAAAATTCCCAACTTATAGCTATAAAATATTATTTGTTACTTGCATTTTCCATAAGCACATGCTAAGATACTATAGGTAACATGCTCTTTAAGGAGGTGAATCACTTGCCAAACATTAAGTCATCTGAACGTAGCGTAAAAACTGATGCTGAGCGACGTGCTAGAAACTTTGCGGTGAGATCAACCATTAGAACTGTATCTCGCAAAGTAGTTGAGTCTGTAACTGCTGGTAACACGGATGAAGCGAAAGCTCTTCTAATTAATGCCAGCAAAACTATTGACAAGGCAGCCAGCAAAGGTGTTGTTCATAAAAATGCCGCAGCTCGTAAAAAATCGAGATTAGCTCGTAAAATTAACGCTTTAGCTAATTAATTAAGATTAAAGCCTCTGTTCATTTTGCTATGTTCAGAGGCTTTTTACGTTATCATGTGTAAATAAAGGTAGAGGGAGAAGATCTTTGGATCTTCTCCCTCTACCTTTATTTACACATAGCAATGATGATTTCCTCTAAAGCTGATTTATTAGCCCTGCCAGATTTTAGATCATGGTCAGCTGCCGCTAAGGCTAATGTAACTTCTTTTAATATCTCCGAGGTAAAATTCTTACTTTGTTTCAGCATTTTTTCGCCGATAAAAGGTACTAAGCCAAGTCTTTCGGCAATTTCCCTACTGCCATATCCGTCCTTTGACATTTCTTTAGCCTGCCACATCAAACGTACTTGCCGGGCTAATAAAGATACCAACTTAAGAGGATGTTCTCCCGATTTTAACTGCTCTCCCATTAACTGTAATGCTTTACCCATTTGCTTTTGACTGACTGCATCAATCATTGAGAAAATAGAAATTTCCGGTATACTCGACATAATCGTAATAAGATCTGATTGATTAATTCTCGTTTTTCCGTCTGTAAACAAAGCAGCTTTTTCTAATTCATTATGTAAAAAGCTTAAGGATATCTGAGGCATAATGCTAACTACGCCTAAAAAATACTCCATAGCATCGCTATCCATTTTCTTATTCAGCTCAACCAATTTAGCTGTGAGCCAGCCTCTCACATCCCTTGCTTTGATATTGGCTAGTTCTACAGCAGCTCCGTTTTTTTCGATTAGCTTAAACAATTTACGCCGTTTATCTACTTTATCCGTAGTCGAAAGGATTAAATGCGTATAATCCGGCATATCACCGATGACCTTAAATAAGCGTTCCTCAACTTTGTCACTAATTTCCCCCTGCTCATTTCCACCACTTTTTTTTGGACGCAGTAAAGCAGTACCCCGAATATGAATTACATTCTTCCCTCCCATAAATGGAACCGTTTCAATTAAAGTAATTAATTCATTTATAGCAGGATCTTTATCTAAAATAAGAAGATTCGTGTCTATTTCCTCAGGTGCTAATACGGCAGTGATCACTGCCTGCTCGAGCTGTTTTATAAAATAAGCCTCTTCGCCGTATAAGAGGTAAACAGATTTCACCTGCCCTTTTTTTAGCCCTTGAATAACCTCTGCATACCCCATAACTACCTCCTGTTATCCTTCAATCTTTTAAAAACGTATCAATTGTTATCGCATTGCCATTCGTTTTAAATACGATAGCTCCCTGCTCATCTGTACGATAGATTTTACTCCCATAAAACAACAAACGCTGGATGACCTCTTTATGAGGATGCCCGAAAGAATTATTTTTCCCTACAGAAATAACTGCATATTTCGGATTAACATTCTGCAAGAATTCAACGGTAGAAGATGTCTTTGAACCGTGATGGCCTACTTTTAATACCGTACTCGAAACATCCCTACCACTCTGTATGATCTCTTCTTCTCCTTGGGCTGGAAGATCTCCGGTAAATAAAAAACTATGTTTTCCATAACACACCTGTATGACGCTGGATACCTCATTACTTGATTGTTTTTGTTTCACTCCTGTATCAGCATGCAGTACATTAACAACTGCACCATCAATCTCCACTTTTTGCCCTTCATAAACCGCAATACGGATACTGTTTGGTGCTGCCTTCAATAGATTTAGCACTGCCTGGGTATAGTTCTCACGAGGCAACATAATATGCTTTATTGGTATCTCTCCAGCGATTCCTGCTGCTCCCCCAGCATGATCTTGATGACCATGGGTCAGAAAAAGATAATCAATTGCTAGTACACCATAATGTCTTAAATACGGAAGCAGAACTCTATAGCCAATATCAAAATCTGAACTTTCCCCTAAAGTGCCTCCTGTATCCACTAAAATTGTCCGTCCATGAGGCGTTATGATAAGAGCCGCATCTCCCTGCCCTACATCAATAAAATGGACAGAAAGAGGAGCAGGATAAACACGATATACTAGGATGCAAAAAACAAGGATCAGCACTACTACAGCACTTCTTTGAGGCCATCGTTCCACCGTATCTTTTAAGGATAACATATTTTTCGGTTTATACCCATATACCCAACTTATCAAAACATAATATATTATACTACCAGCCAGTCCAATTGAAGGTACATATAGCTTTGCTGCAGGCATGTCTGCCAGCCATTGCGTCAATTGCAAAACCAAACTAATCAGTAAACTGCAAGCCACTAAGCATATTGCTCCAATAATACCAACGATCATACTACTAAAGGCACCAAACAAGCCTAATATGACAATTCCTTCAATAATAGGAACAATAAATAGGTTCGCTACAAGAGCACTAAGAGAAAAACTATTAAAATACCAAGCAATAAAAGGAAATACACCTAGTTGGGCAGCTATGGTAACAGCCAAAGGCCGAGCCAAGTAAAGCGGAATTATACCTTCCAGCATATTTAGAGTTTTAGCATTAAAAAACACTAAACCTGCTGTTGCGGTAAAAGATAATTGAAAGCTTAGGTCATAAATTAATGCTGGTTGATAAATCAGCATACCTAGCACAGATAAACATAATGCAACGGCAGCATCTTTCTCCCGATTCAGACATACCGCACCTAACCCAATCAACCCCATTATAAGAGAACGTAACACTGGTGGCGTCAAGCCACAAAACACAGCATATAAAGTAATAAAAAAAGCTGCAAATAAGGGAATTAATTGATTCGCATAGGTAAAACGCCTGAACATTCCTGTGCCTAATACGGTTATGACCCCTACTACTAAAGCAATATGCGAGCCAGATACGGACAAGATATGTACAATTCCTGTTGTAGCAAAATCAGCCACCACATCACGAGGAATTTCACTATAACCGCCAAATAACATTCCTACAAGAATCGCCTTATGACTCGGTGGCATTACACGTTCAACATTACTGATTATCTGTATCCGCCATTTTTCCATACTTTCTTTCCAGATTGAGTGATTTTTACTAATTAAGTGTATCGCATTACCAGAAACAGACATTCGTCCTCTAATTCCCTGCAGATGTGCAGCAGCGACACTATCATACTGTCCAGGATTATTATAGCCATGTAAAGCAATAACTTCAGCTGTTACTTTAATTTTGTCCCCTGCTTTAAAAACCTGCTCCTGATTTGTTTGTCTAGCATACAAATACAACTTTCCTGAAGCAGTTTCTTTTTTAGCATCTTTAGCTTGCGTTTCATCAATTGCTAGGATATAGCTAACCCTACTTTTCCCTTGTGCTAAATATGTCACATGAGGTGCTTCTTCAATCGTAGCATATACAGTTATCTTTTCCCCCTCATACCGTCTGACATCGTTTATAGCAAAAGCATCTGCATGAATAAAGCGCAACATACCAATAAAAAAAAATAATACACCTAGCAGCCAAGCCACTGACTGCTGTTTGTGAATTTTCCAAGTCAAAATAACAGTAATAATAACACTGCAAACATATAAAAAAGGTAACAACCATATAAAATAACTAGCGCACCAAATACCAGCTGTAAATGCTGCTGTGATCAAAATGATGATATTGGGCATATGACAATTACCCCTTCAAAGATTACTTTTACCTCTCAATGCCAAGATACCTTTATTCTTTATAAGCGTATAGCTTTTCCACTAAAATATAAAAAT